>CAKTJA010000010.1 GCA_934567115.1 uncultured Oscillospiraceae bacterium | reverse complement strand
CGATCTGGACCTCGGGAGAGCCGGTGTCCCCCTCGTGGGTGCGGTTGGCCGCGATGATGGCGGTCTTCTGGTCTTTCAGCATCATGGTTGTGTTTCCACCTTTCCGTAAATTCACCCGAAGCTGAGCGGCGGGACAGGTGACGATCCGCGCCCTAAGCCGGGGCATATTCCGCGCGCGTCTGCACGCATTGGTTATCATACCACGGCTTTTCCCCGTTGTAAAGGGAAATTTGCGCCTCGCGCCCGCTTCTTTTTCCGGCGCGCCGCCGCTCCCTTTTTACGAAAGCAGAAGCTTGTCGTTCGCCTCGCCCGAGCCGCCGGCCCGGCTGAACATATCCAGAAGGTTCTGCACCGTCAGCTTTTTCTTTTCCTCGCCCGCGATATCCAGCACCACGCGCCCCGCGTCCATCATGATAAGACGGTTCCCGTGGGCGATGGCGTCCTTCATATTGTGGGTGATCATCAGCGTGGTAAGCCCGTTTTCCTGCACGATCCGGTCGGAAAGCTCCAGCACCTTGGCTGCGGTCCTCGGGTCAAGCGCGGCGGTGTGCTCGTCGAGCAGCAGCAGCTTCGGCTGCTTCAGCGCCGCCATCAGCAGCGTCAGCGCCTGACGCTGACCGCCCGAGAGCAGCCCGACCTTCGCGGTCAGACGGTCCTCCAGTCCCAACTCAAGCGTGCGCAGCAGCTCCCGGTAGTCCGCGCGCTCAAGCGGGGTGATGCCCCACTTCAGTCCGCGCCGCTGACCGCGCCGTGCCGCAAGCGCCAGATTCTCCTCGATCATCATGGTCGGCGCGGTGCCCATCATCGGGTCCTGAAACACCCGGCCCAGAAGCGCGGCGCGCCGGTGCTCGGGCAGACGGGTCACATCCTGCCCGCCGATCACGATGGAGCCGGAGTCCACCTGAAACACGCCCGCGACGGCGTTGAGCATCGTGGACTTTCCCGCGCCGTTGCCGCCGATGACGGTGACAAAATCCCCGTCGTTGAGCGTCAGGCTCAGTCCGTCAAGCGCGGTCTTCGCGTTGACGGTCCCGGCGTTAAAGGTCTTTCGAATATTTTTCAGCTCAAGCATTTCGTGCCCCTCCCTTTTGCGCCGCCGCGCGGAACAGTCCGCCCTTCCAGTGCGGAACGGCGAGAAACAGCGCCACGACCAGCGCCGTGACCAGCTTGAGGTCGTTCGTATCCAGTCCAAGCTGAAGCACGACCTGAAGCACGATGTAGTAAATGATCGCGCCGATGGAGACGGCGAGAAGGCGAAGGCCGAAGTTGACGAAGATCTTGCCGAAGACCACCTCGCCGATGATGACGGCGGCAAGGCCGATCACGATGGCGCCGCGTCCCATATTGACCTCGCTCGCGCCCTGATACTGCGAGAGCATCGCGCCGCAGACCGCGACCAGCCCGTTGGAGATCATCAGCCCCAGCACGACGTTCGCATTGGTGTCGATGCCCTGCGCGCGCGCCATGTTCGGGTTCGCGCCGGTCGCGCGGATGGCGCAACCCTTCTCCGTGCCGAAAAACCAGTAGAGCGCGCCGATCAGCGCGGCGGTGAAGAGCAGCAGCAGCGGCAGCGGATTATCAAGCGTCGGGGAGGACACGTAGCGCTGCGAGAGCAGCAGCTTATACTTGTCCACGCTGACGGCCTGAAGCGCCTTGCTCTCCATGATGCGAAGATTGATCGAGTAAAGCGCCAGCTGCGTCAGGATGCCCGAAAGGATGGCGGGAATGCCGCAGCGCGTGTGAAACAGGCCGGTGACGAGACCGGCAAGCATACCGGCAAGCATCGCGCACAGCAGCGCCGCCCACGGGTTCAGCCCCGCGCGGATCAGCATCACGCAGACCGCGCCGCCGGTGGCGAGCGAGCCGTCCACCGTCAGATCGGCCACGTCCAGAATGCGGTAGGTGATATATACGCCGATGGCCATAATTCCCCAGATCAGACCCTGCGCCGCCGCGCCGGGCAGCGCGTTGAGCAGGGATTGCAGGAAGCTCATTGTTCCATTCCTCCAAACAGTTTTTTAGCGGAAAGGCGGCAGACCCCCTTCCATCGGCGCGTCGAAAAGCTCTTTCTCCCCGCCTTATCGGCCCCGGCGCATCGAAAAGCGCCGAAAGCCTCTCTTTCTTTCATGGCGCGGGACGCCCCTCGCGGGGCCTCCGCACGCGTTCCTTTTCCGTCACGGAAAAGCGCTATCGTTTTTTACGGTCTCCGGGAAGGGGGAGGTCCCCCTTCCCTTCCGACCCCCGGTCACTCGATGGCGGTGTAGCCGTCCTTCGGCGTGATGCCGAGCTTCTCGCACACCTCCGCGTTGTATTTCGGCACGGCGGTGGTGAACTCGACGGGCATTTCGGAAATGTTCTTCCTGCCGGTGAGGATCTCGACCGCCATCTTGCCGGTGGTCACGCCGAGGTCGTAGTAGCTGATGGAGAGGGTCGCCACGCCGCAGCCCTTGCAGATCCCCTCCTCGCCGCAGATGGCGGGAACGCCGGCGGGAAGCAGCACGTTTGCGATCGTCTCGGTATTGTTGGCGGCGGTGTTGTCGGTGGGAATATAGATCACGTCGGACCAGTCGGCGGCGGACTGCGTCACGGAAGCCACGTCGTTGGTGTCGGTGAAGGAGAACTCTCTGGTCTCGATCCCCTCAGCGGCGAGGTATCCGGCGACCTGCTCGATCTGATAGCGGGAGTTCGGCTCGCCCGAGCAGAACAGCAGACCGACCTTTTCCGTCTCCGGGAACCAGTCCGTGATCATCTTGGCCTGCTGCTCGAGGTCCGCAAGATCGGAGGTTCCGGAGATGTTGCCGCCGACCGTGCCCGTAAAATTCTCGATGTCCAGCGCCACGCCGTAGGCCGTGACCGAGGTGCCGAGAATGGGGATGTCAGCCGTGGCGGAAACGGCGGCGGTCAGCGCGGCGGTCGCGTTCGCCATGATAAGGTCCACGCCCTGAGACACGAAGCCGTTCACGATGGTCGGGCAGTTGGCCGGGTCGCCGGAGGCGTTCTTCTTCTCGATCTTCACCTGACCGGGCAGGGCCTCGTTCAGCGCATCGATAAAGCCCTGCGTGGCGGCGTCAAGCGCGTCGTGCTGGGCAAGCTGGCAGATGCCGACGGTATAGGCCGCCGTGTCCCCCCCTCCGCCGCCGCAGGCGGAAAGGCTGAGGCAAAGCGCCGCGCAGAGCAGCAGGGCAAGCAGTTTCTTTTTCATGATAACTCTCCTCTTTCTGTTAAACAAAAAATAAACGGTCCCGTCCGTCGGACGAGACCGTTTTTCCCGCAAATTCAGTATCCCGCAAAAAACGTTCTCTATTCACCGGCGGTATCGAAAAGGCATGGCAAAATAGCGGCCCGCAAAACGGGACGCGTTAAAATAATAAAAGCTGTTCATCATCGTACGCAGCATTGCGGGCTCCTTTCCACCTCAATGGGCCGGTTTATTTGGGATGCTGTCAGCATATCTCTTTAGCGCTTTAAAGTCAAGATGTAAATTTTTCTATTTTTCATCGTTTCAACGCTTCGATTTTGTGCATTTTGCCGATATCGCATTTTCCTCGCCATGCGCCCGCTCTCAGCGGACAGCCGAACCGCACCTTCAGCCAAGCTGCCGCGTCCGCTCGACCGCCGCCTCCACCGCCGCGATGCACGCGCCGCGAAAGCCCGCGCTCTCCAGCGCCGCCACGCCCGCGATCGTGCTCCCGCCGGGGCTGCACACCTCGTCCTTCAGCTCCCCCGGGTGCTTCCCGGAGCGCAGCGCCAGCTCCGCGCTCCCCAGCAGCATCTGCGCGGCGCAGCGAAGCGCCTTGTCGCGCGGCAGTCCCGCCTTGACGCCGCCGTCGGCAAGCGCCTCGATAAACAGATACGCATAGGCCGGGCCGCAGCCCGAGATCGCGGTCGCCGCGTCGATCAGCCGCTCGTCGATCGCGTCAAGCGCGCCCGCGCCGCTCATCAGCGCGCGGAACTCCTCAAGCTCCTGCGGGCCGACCCCCGCGTTCGCGCAGTGCAGGATCATCCCCCGCCCCACGGCGCAGGGCGTGTTGGGCATGATGCGGATGATCTTCTTATCCGCGCCGAGCGCGCGCTCCAGCCGGTCAAGGCTCACGCCCGCGAGCATCGAAACGAACACCGCCCGCGACGTGCGCAGCGGCTCCGCGAGCAGACCGATAACGCCGTCCAGCATCTGCGGCTTCACGCCGAGAAACACGAACTCGCTCTCTCGCAGGATCGTCTCCGGACTCTCCGCGGTGCAGCCCAGCCGCCGCGCCGCCTGTGCGGAGCGCTCCTCCGAAGAGCACGCGACGGCGACGCGCCCGCCCCCGGCCTCCTTCGCCGCCGCGAGCGCGAGCGCTCCTCCCATGCTGCCGGCCCCTATGAAGCCCGCCTTGTACCGCGCCATACTCTCCCCTCCTTCACCGGATCTGTCCGTCGCCGCGAACGACGTACTTGTAAGTACACAGCTCGTCAAGCCCCATAGGGCCGCGCGCGTGCAGCTTCTGCGTGGAAATGCCCATTTCGCAGCCAAGCCCGAACTCCCCGCCGTCGGTAAACCGCGTGGAAACGTTCACATAGACCGCCGCGCTGTCCACCTCGTCGGTAAAGCGCTTCGCCGCCGCCGCGTCCTCCGTAACGATGCAGTCGCTGTGGTGCGTGGAGTGCGCGGCAATGTGGGCGATCGCCGCGTCCACGTCGTCCACGACCGCGACCGCGAGGATGTAGTCGAGAAATTCCGTGTCAAAATCACGCGTGCCCGCGCGCGTTCCGTCGATGATCCGCGCGGCCTCGGGATCGAGCCGAAGCTCGACCGGCACAAGCCCCGCCGCGCGACGCTCGTCCACAAGGGCCTTTTTCAGCCGGGGCAGGAACTCCTCCGCCACGGCCCGGTGCACAAGGCAGACCTCCTCGGCGTTGCACACGGAGGGGCGGCTGGTCTTGGCGTTGACGATGATGCGCAGCGCCTTGTCAAGGTCGGCGTGCGCGTCCACATAGACGTGGCAGATGCCCGTCCCCGTCTCGATGCAGGGCACCGTGGCGTTTTCGACGCAGGCGCGGATCAGGCCCGCGCCGCCGCGCGGGATCAGCAGGTCCACAAGCCCGTCGGCCGTCATCAGCTCCTGCGCGCTCGCATGGCTCGTGTCCTCCACGATGTTGACGATATCGGGGTCGCCCCCAACGGACTTTATTCCCTTTTTCAGCGCCGCCACAATGGCGTGGGAGCTGCCGAACGCCTCCCTGCCGCTGCGCAGCATGCACACGTTGCCGCTTTTGACCGCAAGCGCCGCCGCGTCCGAGGTGACGTTGGGCCGGCTTTCGTAGATGATGGCGACCAGTCCGAGCGGCACCTGCACCTTGTCGATCACAACGCCGTTCGGTCGCACGACCTCCGCCAGAACGCGGCCCGTGTGGTCCGGAAGCGCGGCGGCGGCGCGGATGCCGTCCGCCATTGCGCCGATGCGGTCCCTGTCAAGGCGCAGCCGGTCGAGCATCACGTCGGAGATTTTGCCCCGCGCCGCGTCCATATCCAGCATGTTGCAGCGCAGGATCTCTTCGCTCTCCTTCTCCAGACTGTCCGCCATCGCCAGCAGAAGCCGGCTCTTCTCCTCCGCCGTCGCGGAGGCGATGCTGCCGCGCGCCGCGCGGGTCTTCTTCAAAAGCTCCAGCGTCGTCATACGCTCACCTTCCCTTTACCAAAAATCTGGTGCCGACGTTCCGCCCCGCCGCAATATCGTAGAGCAGCTCCGGCTTTTCGCCGTTGGCGATCACCATTTCGCAGCCCGCCGCCGTGGCGATCCGCGCGGCGCTGAGCTTGGTCGCCATGCCGCCCGTGCCCAGCGACGATCCGCTTCCCCCGCCGAGGGAGATGATATGCTCGTCAACGGTCTCGACCGTGGGGATCAGCTTCGCGTCCGGATTCCTGCGCGGGTCGCCGTCGTACAGCCCGTCGATATCCGAAAGCAGCACGAGCAGGTCCGCGGAGACCGTCGCCGCGACGATGGCCGAGAGCGTATCGTTGTCGCCAATGCCGAACTCCTCCGTGGAAATGGTGTCGTTCTCGTTGATAACGGGCAGCGCGCCAAGCTCCAGCAGCCGCTCGAGCGTGTTGCGGAAGTTCTGCTTGCGCACGCCGCCGTCCTCGATGTCGGGCGCGGTGATGAGAAGCTGCCCGACGATGTGATTGTACTCGGTAAACAGCTTGTCGTAAATGTACATCAGCTCGCACTGGCCGACCGCCGCCGAGGCCTGCTTGCTCGGCACGTCCTTCGGCCTCTCGCGCAGGTTCAGCTTGCCGAAGCCCATCGCGATCGCCCCGGAGGAGACGAGAATGATCTCGTGTCCCGCGTTCTTCAAATCGCTCATCGCCTTGCACAGCCGCTCCATCCGCTGGATATTCAGCCGCCCGGTGGCATACGCGAGCGTGGACGTTCCGACCTTGACAACCATTCGCATAAAAAATTCCTCCTTCTCCGGTCTGACGGAGCTTTGTCCGACGCGGCGGGCAGAGCCGCCGCGCAATCGTTATACAGGTGCAGACATTGTAGCACAGCTTCGCGGGATTTGCACTCTTTTTTTGCATCCCGCCGCGCGAAACGCAAAAAGGCTCTCCCGCGCCGACGGTGCGGGAAAGCCCTTTTAACAAACGGTTCAATCGACAATATCGACGGATACCTTCTCTCCGGTGCGCTGCGCGCAGGAGCGGATGACCGTGCGGATCTCCTTGGCGATGCGGCCCTGACGGCCGATCACCTTGCCCATGTCGTCCGAAGCGACATGAAGCTCCAGAACCAGTCCGTCCGGCCCCTGCTTCTCCGTCACCGCAACGTCTTCCGGATGCTCGACCAGATTCCTGGCGATGTAGAGCAGCAAGTCCTTCATGCGTTGCCTCCGCGAATCAGATCGCGTTCACTTTCTTGAGCAGCGCGCGGACCGTCTCGGTGGGCTGAGCGCCGGTCTTGATCCACTCGGCGGCGCGCTCGGCGTCGATCTTGATCTCGGCCGGGCTCACGCAGGGATTATAGGTGCCGATCTCCTCGATGAAGCGGCCGTCGCGGGGATAGCGGGAATCGGCGACGACGACGCGATAGAAAGGAGCCTTCTTGGCGCCCATGCGGCGCAGACGAATTTTGACCATGATGTTTTTTCCTCCAAATTGTGATGTATTTTTGTTTTTTATATTGGTACCGTTTGTCCGCAGCGGCGGACGGCGGTATGCCCCATGGGTGAACCGGCGCTTTATTTCAGCCTTTTCTTACGGCCGAAGCCGTGCATACGGCTCATGCCGCCGCCCTTCCCGCCGAAGCCGCCAAGCCCCTTCGGAAGCCGGCCCCGGCTCATCTGACGCACAATGTCCTGCATCAGCTCGAACTGCTTGAGCAGACGGTTGACGTCCACCACCTCAAGTCCGCAGCCGGCGGCGACGCGCTTTTTGCGGCTCGCGCCGAGGATCTTCGGATTCTCGCGCTCCTCCGGCGTCATCGAGAGGATGATCGCCTCGGTATGCGCCATCATCTTCGGGTCGATCTCCGCCCCGGCAAGCTGCTTGCCAAGCCCGCCCGGCATCATGTCGGCAAGCTGGCTGAGGTCGCCCATGCCCTTGAGCTGCAAAAGCTGATCGTAATAATCGGTAAGCGTAAAGCGGTTCTTGCGAAGCTTTTCCTCCAGCTTCTTGGCCTTTTCCTCGTCAAGGCTCTGCTCCGCCTTTTCGATGAAGCTGAGCACGTCTCCCATCCCGAGGATGCGGGAGGCCATGCGGTCGGGGTGGAACGGCTCGATCATGTCGAGCTTCTCGCCCGTGCCGATGTACTTGATGGGCTTGCCCGTGGCCGCGCGGATGGAGAGCGCAGCGCCGCCGCGCGCGTCGCCGTCAAGCTTGGTCAGCACAACGCCGTCCACGCCGAGCGCCTCGTCAAACGCGGTCGCCGCGTTCACGGCGTCCTGACCGGTCATCGCGTCGACGACCAGCAGTATCTCGTTGGGCTTCACCGCGGCCTTGATGCGCCGCAGCTCGTCCATCAGCTCCGCGTCGATGTGCAGCCGTCCGGCGGTGTCGAGAAACACCACGTCGTTCCCGTGATCCTTCGCGTACCGGATCGCCTCCTCCGCGATCTTGACCGGGTCGATCTGACCCATCTCGAACACGGGAAGGCCGAGCTGTCCGCCGACGACCTGAAGCTGCGTGATGGCGGCGGGACGGTACACGTCGCACGCCGCGAGCAGGGGGCGCTTCCCCTGTCGGCGCAGCAGTCCGGCAAGCTTGGCGACGTTCGTCGTCTTGCCCGCGCCCTGAAGGCCGACCATCATCACGACCGTCGGCGGGTGGGCGGCGAAGCTGATGCGCGCGTTCGCGCCGCCCATGAGCGCCGTCAGCTCCTCGTTGACGATCTTGATGACCTGCTGGGCGGGCGTCAAGCTCTCAAGCACCTCCGCGCCGGCGGCGCGTTCGCTGATGTGGGCGACAAAGTCCTTGACGACCTTGTAGCTCACGTCCGCCTCCAGCAGCGCCATGCGCACCTCGCGCAGCGCGAGCTTGACGTCCTCCTCCGTCAGGCGGCCCTTGCCGCGCAGACCCTTGAATATGCTGTTCAGTTTTTCGGAAAGCCCCTCAAACGCCATAAGCTACTCCTTCAAAGCGGCCGTCTCGCTTCCGATCGCGGCCGCAAGCTCTTCAATGCGGGGGTCCTCATACCGGCGGCCGTTGATCCTGCCGATCTCGTCGGCGGCGGCGGCGATGCGCTCAAGCCGCGGCGCCATCTGCATAAAGCGCCTGACAAGGCCGGTCTTGTCCTCGATCTCCGTCAGATACGCCTCCGCGCGCGAGATCACGTCGCGGACGCCCTGGCGGGTGATGCCGTAATTCTCCGCGATCTCCGCAAGGGAGAGGTCCTCGTCGTAGTAGAGCCCGTAAAATTCCTTCTGCCGTTCAGTGAGGAGTTCGCCGTAGAAGTCGAAGAGCATCGTCATGCGAAACGTCTGATTTTTCAAAGGGAAATCCTCCTTCGAGCACTCCGTTGTAAAGTTATATCGCTTTACAACGAGCATTAGTTTACATGAGTTTAGCAGAAAAGTCAAGAGAATTTCGCCAGAAAAAAGGCGAAGGAGACGGTTTTTTTCCGACCGGGCAATTTCCGTTTGAAAGGAGTGGTAATTTATCGGGTTTCGTGCTATGCTATTGCCGATATCCTATAAGAAAGGGAGCCTCATTTTATATGAAGCCTTTACGAAAGAAACTGGCGGAGGGCGTGTATCTGACCTTCGTTCCCTCCGTCAAATTCAAAACCGGCGCGCTGAGTGTGCAGCTGCTCACGCCGCTCGATAAGGACCGCGCCGCGCCCGGGGCGCTTCTCCCCGCCGTGCTCCGCCGGGGCACGGCCCGCCTCGGCGACATGCGCTCCATCGCCGCCGAGCTGGAGCGGCTGTACGGCGCGTCCGTCGCCTACACGGTGCGTAAAAAGGGCGAGACGCAGTGCGTCGGCTTCGTCGGAAGCTTTATCGACGAGGCCTTTGTCCCGGGCGGAGAGCGCTTGCTTGAGCCGATGGCCCGGCTGCTTGGCGAGCTTCTGCTCGACCCCGCCACGCGCGGCGGCTGCTTCCTTCCGGACTATGTGGAGGGCGAGAAGGAAAACTTGATCGACGCGATCGAGAGCATCGTCAACGACAAGCGCGACTATGCCGACATGCGTCTGCTTGAGGAGATGTGCCGGGGCGAGCGCTACGGTGTGGACCGGCTCGGCACGGCGGAGAGCGTGCAAGGGATCACGGCCTCCTCGCTCTTCCGGTTTTACCGCGAGCTGCTCTCCCGCGCGCATATCGAGATCTTCTACTGCGGGAGCGCGCCGTGCGCGCGCGTGGAGGACGCGCTTTCAAGCGCGCTGTCCGCGCTTCCGAGGGAGAACGTCGCCGCGCCGATCCCCGCCGTCCGCATCGCCGCGCCGGAGAGCGTGCGCGAGATCGTCGAGACGATGGACGTTTCGCAGAGCAAGCTCGCCATCGGCTGCCGCGCGTCGAGCGACGATCCGGACGCGCTGCTGCTCGCCAACCTCATTTTCGGCGGCTACTCCAATTCGAAGCTTTTTCTGAACGTGCGCGAGAAGCTTTCGCTGTGCTACTTTGCCTCGTCCTCCTACCACCGCTCCAAGGGGATCGTCACCGTGTCCTCCGGCATCGAGGGGCGGGACGTCGAGCTTGTCCGGCGTGAGATCGGCCTCCAGCTCGAGGCCGTGCAGAACGGCGACCTTGCGCCGTGGGAGCTTGATGGCGCACGCGGCTGCATTCTCTCCTCTCTGCGCTCGCGCGAGGACAGCGCGGGCCGTATGGAGGAGCATTTTCTCGGTCAAGCCGCGATGGGCCTTTGCGAGAGCACCGAGGAGCAGATCGAGCGCATCGGGTCCGTCACGGCGGAGCGCATCGCCGCCGCCGCGCAGACCATCCGTCCCGACACCGTTTATTTTCTCACCGGAAAGGAGCAGCAGTCATGAACTGGAGCGAAACCGTTTATCCCCGCATCGGCGAGACCGTTTTTCGCGCGACGCTGCCCAACGCTCTGCGCATCGCCGTCGTTCCGAAGCCGCACTACCGCAAGCGCTACGCCTTCTTTGCCACGCGCTACGGCGGCATGGACATGCGCTTCCGCCTTGGCGGAGAGTGGCGCGACACCCCCGCCGGCATCGCCCACTATCTTGAACATAAGATGTTCGACACGGAGGACGGCAGCGCCCTTCAGGAGCTCAGCCGCAACGGTGCGGAGCCGAACGCCTTCACCGCCAACGCCCTCACCGCCTATTATTTCGACTGTACGGAGCATTTCGAGGAAAACCTGCGCATTCTTCTCTCCTTCGTCTCCGTGCCCTACTTCACCCCCGAAAGCGTTGAGAAGGAGCGCGGCATCATCGCGCAGGAGATCCGCATGGTCGAGGACACGCCCGACTGGCGGGTCTACTCGGACCTTCTTGAATGCCTCTACCGCTCTTCCCCCGCCCGCACCGCCATCGCCGGCACGGTGGAGAGCATCGCCGAGATCACGAGCGAAACGCTCTATTCCTGCCACCGCGCGTTCTACACGCCCTCCAACATGGTGCTGTGCGTGGTCGGCGACGTGTCCCCCGACCGGATCGCCGCCGTTGCGCGGGAGGTCCTGCCCTCCGCTCCGGGAGAGGCGGTCGAGCGCGACTACGGGCGGGAGGAGCCGGCGGTCGCCGAGCGGCTGCGGCGGCGGACGATGGAGATCTCGATGCCGCAGTTCCTTCTCGGCTTCAAGTGCGCGCCGGCGGCGGACGGCGAAGCGCTCATGCGGCAGGACCTGATCGCGGACATGGCCTGCGAGCTGCTTTTCGGCGACTCCTCGCCGCTCTACCAGCGGCTTTACGACGCGGGGCTTGTCAACGCGAGCTTCGGCGGCGGCTTCGACCAGCTGCCGGGCGCCGCCTATCTTTACGCGGGCGGGGACAGCGACCGGCCGGAGGAGGTCGTCCGCGCCGTTCTCGACGAGGCGGACCGCCTTGGACGCGAGGGCGTGGACGAGGCGCTGTACCGTCGGGCCCGCCGCGCGGGCTTCGGCTCCGCGCTGCGCGCGCTCAACAGCTTTGAGAACATCGCCGTCTCCATTGCCGACGGCTGCTTCCGCGGCTTCGACCCCTTCCGTTTTCCCGAGGTCTACGACGCGGTGTCGCGCGCGGACGTCGAGGCTTTCCTGCGCGAGAGCGTCGTTGAGGAGCGCAGCGCCCTTGCGATCCTCGAGCCGGGAAGGGAGGCGGCGCAATGAGCTATCCCAACGCGGACGTAAGCTTCCCCGGTCTTTTCGGCGACTGGCGCTTCACCCTTTCGCCGAAGCTGCTTGACGTCGGAAACGGCGTATACTGGTACGGGATCCTTATCGCCGCCGGACTGCTGCTCGCTCTGCGGCTGTGTACGAAGCGCGCGCCGCGCTACGGGCTTACCGAGGATAACGTACTCGATACGATCCTTTGGGTGATCCCCTTTTCCATTCTCGGCGCGCGGATCTACTACGTGCTTTTTTATCTCGACCAGTTCCGCCGGGCCGACGGCAGCGTCGACTGGGCGCAGACCGTCCGCATCTGGGACGGCGGCATCGCCATCTACGGCGGCGTGATCGCCGGCTTTCTGACGGCGTACTTCTTCTGCCGCCGCAAGGAGCTTCGGCTCTGGGCGGTGACCGACTGCTGCGTGGCCGGGCTTTTTCTCGGACAGGCGGTCGGGCGCTGGGGCAACTTCTTCAACCGCGAGGCCTTCGGCGGTCCGACGGAGCTGCCCTGGCGCATGCGGCTGTGGATTACGGACTCCGGCTTCATCGACGTCCACCCCACCTTTCTTTACGAAAGCCTGTGGAACATCGCAGGGCTTCTTCTTTTGTGCCTCGTCGTCGACCGGTTCCGCCGCTTTGATGGGGAGAACACCTGCTTTTACTTCCTCTGGTACGGCGTGGGCCGCTTCTGGATCGAGGGGCTGCGCACGGACAGTCTGTACCTTTTCGGCCTCACCCTCTTTGGCGAGCGTGTGCGCGTCTCTCAGGCGGTGAGCCTTGCGGTGGTGCTTACGGCGGCGGTCATTCTCTTTCTCAAGCGCGGCGCCGATCCCGCGCGGATGTTCGTCAACACGCGCGCCGCGGAGGAGACGACGGTCCTCCCCGCCGAGGACGGGCGGGAATAGCGCTCCTCCGGGCAAAAAAAGGAGCCGCTGCCTCAAAAAAAGCAGCGGCCCAAGCGGGTGGGATATTGGAAAGCTTCCGTGGATTATCATAGCAGACCTGTCCCACCTTTGCAACGGAAGCTTTTGTCGAACGGGGCCGAACCCGCCAGAAGGCCGTCGAACGCGTCATTTTCGTCAAAAGCACCAAAAATGTTTTTTCATGTTTGCGTCTATTGGCTGACAGGCCGTTTTGTGCTATAATCAACGAAAGCGAAAAGGCCGTCGAAACGGATCGGATTTTCGCCGAACCCCGGCACTACCCGCAGAGATTGAAAGGAGCTAACCGATATGAAGTTCACATTTACCTGCAAGAAGATCTCCCTCAACGACTCCGTCAAGGCCTACGCCGAGAAGAAGATCGGCAAGCTGGAGAAGTATTTCAAAGAGGAACCGGAAGCAACTGTGATCTTCGCTGTTGAGAAGAAGAACCGCTGCATCGTCGAAGTGACGCTTCGCGGCGCGAACGGCACGCTGTTCCGCGCCGTGTGCGAGGACGCCGACGGCGATATGCGCAGCGCGATCGACGAGGCGGCCGGTCAGATCGACCGCAAGATCCGCAAGAACAAGACCCGCCTTGCCAAGAACCTCCGCAGCGACGCGATGGTCGCCGAGGTCCCCGAGGAGTTCGATATTCACGAGGAGCATGAGTTCAACATCGTGCGCACCAAGCGCTTCACCGTGAAGCCCATGAGTCCGGAGGAGGCCATTTTGCAGATGAACCTCCTCGGCCACAGCTTCTTTGTCTTCCGCAGCACGGAGAACGACGCCGTGTGCGTGGTCTACCGCCGCAATTCCGACGGCTACGGCATGATCGAGACCAGCGGAAACGATTGATATACGCGCATTAAGACCCATCAAGGGGGCTGACCGGCGGTCAGCCCCCCTCTTTAAACCGCCGCCCGTCCCCTGTTCCGCGCCGGCGGCGGAAACTCATTCGACGCGGAGGAGCCTCACATGACGCTTCAAGCTCTATGCTGCCGCACGTTTCAGCGCGGCTTTTCCGTCGGCGCGCACGCGCTTGCATGGCGCGCGCCGTCCCTTGTCTCCGGACCCGGCAGTCTGGGCCGTCTGCCCGGGATCCTTTCGCGGCACGGCGTTTCGCGTCCTCTCGTCGTCGCCAGCCGCCGCCAGTGCGCGGACGAGTATTTTTCCGGTCTGCGCCGCTCGCTCGAGCGCTGCGGCGTCCGCATCTCCGTTTTTTCGGAGGTCCGCCCGGACCCCGACACGGAAACCGTGGAGCGGCTCGCCGCGCGGTATCTGTCCGACGGCTGCGACTGTCTGCTCGCCGTGGGCGGCGGCTCGGTCATCGACGCGGCGAAGGCCGCCGCCGCGCGCATCGCAAGGCCGGACCGGACCGTCGCGCAGCTCGGCGGGCTTTTGAAGGTCCGCCGGACGCTTCCGCTCCTCATCGCCGTGCCCACCACCGCCGGGACCGGCTCCGAGGCCACCATCGCCGCCGTGATCTCCGGGCCGGACCACCGGAAGTTTTCCATCAAGGACCCCTGCCTTGTGCCGCACTGGGCCGTGCTCGACCCTCTGCTGACCGTCTCTCTGCCGCCCGACGTCACCGCATGGACCGGCATGGACGCGCTGACCCACGCCGTCGAGGCGTACCTCAGCCTGTACTACAACACGCGGGACACGCTCGCGCTTGCCGAAAGCGCGGCGCACGGCGTTTTTCACAATCTGGAGGCCGCCTGCCGCGATGGGCGCTCCCTCCGCGCGCGGGAGACGCTGCTGCGCGCCTCGTTCGACGCGGGCTGTGCGTTCACCCGGGCCTGCGTCGGCAACGTCCACGCCGCCGCGCACGCGCTGGGCGGGGCCTACGGAACGCCGCACGGTCTTGCGAACGCCGTCCTGCTCCCCATCGTGCTGGAGGATTACGGCGAGGCCGTCCGTCCCCGGCTCGCGCGGCTGGCCCGCATCGCGGTCCCGGGCGGCGCGCGGGACCTGATCGGGGCGATCCGGGACATGAACCGTCGTCTCGGCATTCCCGACCGCTTCGACTTCATCCGCGCGGAGGACGTTCCCCGGCTTGCCGCTCTGGCGGAGGCGGAGGCCAATCCCCTTTACCCCGTCTCCGTCGTCTACGACCGGCGGCGCTTCCGCCGCGTCATCGGCAGGGCCGGCGGCGCAGCCTTAACGGAACCTTAACCATCTTTTCTTGCAATGCCGCCGCGCTTCTGCTATAATCCGAGCATGATTCTTTTGGAATGAAGGACTTCTCATGATTGGTGTTTATGACTATACCGTCCTCGCCACATATCTCTCGCTCGCCTTCGGCGTTCTGGGCATATTTTCCGCGCAGGACGGCGCTGCCCTTTCCGCGCTGCTGTGCCTGATGCTCTCCGGACTGCTGGACGCGTTCGACGGCCGCATCGCCCGGACGAAGAAGGACCGAACGGAGCGGGAAAAGCGCTTCGGGATCCAGATCGACTCGCTCAACGACCTTGTCTGCTTCGGCGTTCTGCCGGCGGTCGTCGGCGGCTCGCTCGGCGGCGGATGGCCGATGCGCGCGGCGGCGCTGTTCTATATCCTCGCCGCGCTGATCCGCCTCGCCTACTTCAACGTCACGGAGGAGGAGCGGCAGAGCGCCTCGGACAGTCGGCGCAGCTTTTATCTCGGCATGCCGGTCACCTCCGCGTCCTTTCTGGTCCCCCTGCTGCTTCTGCTCCCGCCGCATTTCGGTCTGGACGCAGCGGCGTTCTGCGCGGTCGGTCTTGCCGTGCTCGGCGTACTGTTTATTCTGCCGGTCCGCGTCCCGAAGCCGGGTCTGTGCGGCATTGTGCTGATGGCCGCACTCGGCGCGGCGGAGCTGTTTTTGCTGCTGCGCGCCGGCATGCCGCTGTGACCGCGCGGGCGTTTCGCGCGGCGGGCGGGAAAAAATGCGGAAAACAGCCCGCCGGACTAATAAAATGCTTGCAATTTGCATAAAGCTGTGATAGTATGATTGCATTATCTCGGTGGGTTAGGCAAGAGTGGACTTTGGTCCGCTCTTTCTTTTGCAATTTTTCCGCCGGGCAAAACGTATACGCAAGGAAAGCTGGAAAGCCATGAAAAAAGTAACTGAGACCGTCGCCGAGCTGGCCCGTCCCGTCGTGGAGGAGCACGGCTGCGCGCTCTGGGACGTGGAGTACGTCCGCGAGGGCGGGACGTGGTACCTCCGGGTCTACATCGACAAGCCCGGCGGCGTGGACATTCTGGACTGCGAGGCCATCAGCCGCACGGTCAGCGACCTGCTCGACGAGGCGGACCCCATCGAGGGGAGCTACGTTTTCGAGGTCGGCTCCGCCGGGGCGGAGCGCCCGCTCAAGCGCCCCTCCGACTTCGAGCAGTTCATGGGCGCGGAGGTGCTTCTCAAAACCTACAAGCCCGTGGACGGACGCAAGGAGTTCGCGGGCACGCTGACCGGCTATGAGGACGGCGCGGTGACGCTGCTCGTCGGCGAACGGACGCTCCGCTTCGAAAAGCCGGAGGTCGCGCTCGTGCGGCTCCGCTGCGACCTTTAAGGAGCCGGGGCTTCGTTTCCCCATAAAAGAACAAGGAGTAAATTTCGATGAAATGCGATGAAATTTTTGCCGCGCTCGCCATGCTGGAAAAGGAACGCGGCATTTCCAAAAGCTTCATGATGGATAAGATCGTTCAGGCGCTCGCCACCGCCTACAAGCGCGACCATGAGGGCGTCGAAAACGTGATCGTCAACGTCGACGAAGCGAAGCGCGACCTCAAGATGTTCGTGCAGAAGGAGGTCGTGGAGGAGGTCGAGAACCCCGGCACGCAGATGTCTCTGGAGGAGGCGAAGAGCCTTTCCGCCAAGTACGAGCTTGGCAGCGTCGTGAACATTCCGGTGGACAATATCGAGTTCGGCCGCATCGCCGCCGGCAACGGCAAGCAGGTCATCATTCAGGGTCTGCGCGAGGCGGAAAGCGGCATGGTCTATGAGGAGTACAACTCCAAGCAGCACGAGATCCTCACCGGCGTCGTCACCCGCATCGACCCCCGCAACGGCAGCGCCTCCCTGCGCATCGGCACCGGGGCGGAGGCGACGGACGCCATCCTCACCGCCGGGGAACAGGTCCGTGGCGAAACGCTCACCGAGGGGCAGCGCATCAAGGTCTACCTTGTCGAGGTGCGCCGTCAGTCGCGCGGCCCGCAGGTCGTGATCTCCCGCACGCATCCGGGCCTTGTCAAGCGCCTGTTCGAGCTGGAGGTCCCCGAGATCTACGACGGCGTGGTCGAGATCAAGAGCATCGCGCGCGAGGCGGGCAGCCGCACGAAGATGGCGGTGTGGAGCAGCGACCCCAATATCGACCCCATCGGCGCGTGCGTCGGTCCGCGCGGACAGCGCGTGAACAGCATCGTTGAAGAGCTGCGCGGCGAGAAGATCGACATTGTGAAATACAGCGACGACCCCGCGGAATACATCGCGGCGGCGCTCGCCCCGGCCGACGTGGTCGAGGTCCGCGTGGCGGAGGAGGGGAAGGCCTGCCGGGTCATCGTTCCGGACGACCAGCTGTCCCTCGCCATCGGCAAGGAGGGGCAGAACGCCCGCCTCGCGGCGCGTCTGGTCGGCTATAAGATCGACATCAAGCCGCAGAGCTATCGGGACGAGGACGAGAGCGAAGGCGGCGAAGAGGAATAATTCAGAGGGAGGCAGTTCATGCAGCAAACGAAAAAGCATCCGCAGCGCCAGTGTGTGGGCTGCCGCGAGATGAAGGATAAGCGCGAGCTGATCCGCGTGGTCAAATCCCCGGAGGGCGAGCTGTCGCTTGATTTCAAGGGCCGCAAGCCCGGGCGCGGCGCGTATGTCTGCCCCGATCCCGAGTGTCTCAGGCGCGCGCGGAAGTCCCGCGCGCTGGAGCGCGCGTTCGAGCAGGCCGTCACGCCGGAGCTGTACGACGCGCTGGAAAGGGAGATGGTAACGGGTGGATAAGTCGCTCAATCTGATCGGTCTTGCAAAAAAGGCGGGACTGCTGGCCGTCGGCGAAGAGCCGACCGGCGCGGCGGCCCGGGCGCGCGACGCGCGGCTGATCCTGGTCGCCGCCGACGCAGCGGAAAACAGCGTGCGGCGCGCGCGTCATTTTGCCGACGCCGGGCAGTGCCTGTGGCGCCGCGTGGGCGCGGATAAGGACGCGCTGGGGCGCGCCGTCGGGCGAACGAGCTGCGCGATGCTGGCGATAACGGATATCGGCTTCGCCCTCGCCGTCGCGCGGAAGCTTGCCGAGGACGACGAGTCGTTTGCCGCCACGGTGGAAAAGCTCTCCGTCAAGGCGGAGCGCGCCGCCCAGCGCCGCAGAGAGGCGCAGGCCCACGAGCGGAACGTCCGCACGGGCGCGAAGCGCGCCGCCGCACGGACGGAACAGAAGGCGAAGCCGCCTTCGGAGGGGGAAACGCCCTCCGCCCCCCGGCAGACGCGGGGTCCGTCCGCCCCGGGAAAGCGCCCCCACGCACCGCGCGGCGGGAAGCCGGACCGCGACGAACGGCGGCGGACAGCCGCGAAGGCCGCGGCACGGACGCGCTACGCGCACTCCCGCCCCGTCAAGCACGGCAAGGGCAGCGCGGGAAAAGAAAAGCAGTAATTCGGTCCCATCACATTTGGAGGTGTTATATTGGCTACTACGGAAAACAAAAACAAGGTGAGCAGTGTGGCAAAGGACTTCGGCATGCAGTCGAAGGATATCATTGCCATTCTCAAGGACTATACGCAAGCGCCCAAGGGTCACTCCCAAGTGCTCAACGACCGTGAGCTGTCGATCGTATTCGACTTTCTGACGCTGCGCCATCAGGTGAAAATCGAGACGATCTTTGCCGAGACCTATCAGGAGAAGAAGGAAGCGCCGGCGGCCCCCGCCGCACAGGGCGCGGCCGAAGCGCCGAAGGCGCAGACCGGCGAGCCGGCGGCAAAGCCGCAGGACGGCGCGGCAAAGCCCGCCGCGCAGCAGCCCGCCACCCGCGTGCCCGAGAAAAAGATCGTCGATACCCGCAAGAATACCAACGTCAATCTGGACAAATACGACGAAAAGCTTCAGGACATGGCCGAGCGCAGCAGCAGCGGCCGTCACGACAGCATGAACGCCGGTAAGGAGAAGTTCCGCAACGCCGGCAACCGGAAGAACAACCGCAACGCCCCCGCCTTTTCCAACAAGCGCCGGCAGGAGGAGGCGGAGAAGATGCGCCGTCTCCAGCTGGAGATCGCGAAGAAAACGCCGCTCACCGTCAAGATCCCGGACGAGATCTCCGTCGGCGAGCTTGCCAGCCGCATGAAGAAGACCGGCGCGGAGGTCGTCAAGTGCCTGATGAAAAACGGCGTCATGGCCTCGCTCAGCCAGCTCATTGACTTCGACACCGCCTCCTTCGTGGCGGAGGAGCTTGGCTGCCGTGTGGAGAAGGAGATCGTCGTCACGATCGAGGAGAAGCTGATCGACGACCATCAGGACACCGATGACGAACTGGTGCCGCGCGCGCCCGTCGTGGTGGTCATGGGCCACGTTGACCACGGCAAGACCTCGCTGCTCGACTACATTCGAAACGCGCACGTCGCCTCCGGCGAGGCCGGCGGCATCACGCAGCACATCGGCGCCTATCAGGTGCAGATCAAGGGCAA
>CAKTJA010000009.1 GCA_934567115.1 uncultured Oscillospiraceae bacterium | reverse complement strand
TTTTGCATTATGAAACGCTGTTGTATAGGTGTGTTAGCCCATGTGGACGCGGGAAAAACCACGCTCTCCGAGGGGCTTTTGTACGCTGCGGGCGCGCTCCGCTCGCTTGGACGGGTCGATCACGGCAGCGCGTTCCTCGACACGCAGACGATCGAGCGCGAGCGCGGCATCACGATCTTCTCCAAGCAGGCGGTGCTCGAATCCGGACAGACCCGCATCACCCTGCTCGACACGCCTGGGCACGTCGATTTCTCCGCCGAGGCGGAGCGGACCCTTCGGGTGCTCGACTACGCCGTTCTGGTCATCAGCGGGACCGACGGCGTGCAGGGCCATACGCGCACGCTCTGGCGGCTGCTGGAGCAGTACGGCGTGCCGACCTTTCTGTTTATCAACAAAATGGACCTCGCCGGCGCGGACCGCGAGGCGCTTACCGCCGCCTTGCAGAAGAGCTTCGGCGCATGCGTGGACTTCGGCGCGGAGCCGCGCGAGCGCGACGAGGCCGCCGCGCTGACCGACGAGGCCGCGCTGGAGCAGTTTCTCGAAACCGGCGCGCTGACCGACGACACGATCTGCGAGCTGATCCGCGCGCGGAAGCTCTTTCCCTGCCGCTTCGGCTCGGCGCTCAAAAACGAGGGGGTTGCCGAATTTCTGGAGCTGCTTACCCGCTTCACCCGCCAGCACAGCTGTCCCGCCGACTTCGGCGCGCGCGTTTTCAAGATCAGCCGGGACGCGCAGGGCGTACGCCTGACCCATATGAAAATCACCGGCGGCGAGCTGCGCGCGAAAACGCCGCTGTCCTGCGGCAAGGTCGATCAGCTCCGCCTTTACTCCGGCACGAAATTCCGGCCCATCGACACGGCGTACCCCGGCGACGTCGTCGCCGTCACGGGCCTTGAGGACACCCGTCCGGGGCAGGGGCTCGGCTTTGAACCGGACGGAGAGGAGCCGACGCTGCAAAGCGTTCTGTCCTACCGCATCTTTCTCCCGGAGGGCACGGACGCTCACGCCGCGCTGCCGAAGCTCCTACAGCTTTCCGACGAGGACCCGATGCTTCACATCGTCTGGGACGAGGCAAGCGGCGAACTGCGCGCGGCGCTGATGGGCGAGGTGCAGCTTGAGGTTTTGCAGCGCCTTATCGCCGACCGCTTCGACCTTCACGTCACCTTCGACGAGGGCGGCGTCGTCTACAGGGAGACCATCGCCGACACGGTAGAGGGCGTCGGCCACTTCGAGCCGCTGCGCCACTATGCCGAGGTGCACCTGCTGCTGGAGCCGGCGGCGCGGGGCAGCGGCGTTCTGCTCTCCTCCGTCTGTCCGACGGACGAGCTGGAGCTTAACTGGCAGCGGCTCATTCTCTCGCATCTCGCCGAGCGGGAGCACCCCGGCGTTCTGACCGGCAGCGCGCTGACCGATGTAAAGCTCACGCTTGCCGCCGGGCGCGCCCACCTCAAACACACGGAGGGCGGCGACTTCCGACAGGCCGCCTTCCGCGCCGTGCGGCAGGGGCTGATGCAGGCGAAAAGCGTCCTGCTCGAGCCGTTTTACGATTTCCGCCTGACGCTCCCTCCCGACTGCGTGGGCCGCGCGATGACGGACCTCGCCGCCATGGGCGGCACGACCGCCGTCCCGGAGGTCGAGGACGGCCTGTCCGTTCTCACCGGCTTCGCCCCGGTGGCGGAACTGCGCGGCTACGCCCGCGAGGTCGCCTCCTACAGCCGCGGCTTCGGACGGCTGAGCTGCACGTTCCGCGGCTACGAGCCGTGCCATGACGCGGAGGCGGTCATCGCCTCGATCGGCTACGACCCCGAGCGCGACGCGGAAAACCCCTCCGGCTCGATCTTCTGCGAGCATGGGGCCGGCGTATACGTCGGCTGGGACGGCGTGAAGGAGCGCGCCCACGTTCCCTGCGTTCTGCGGCCGCGCGGTGATGCCGGGGAAAACGCTTCCCGAAAAGAGCCGTCCGCCCGCGCCCTCTCCTCCCGCGAGGAGGACAGGGAGCTTCAGGCCATCTTCGAGCGCACCTACGGCAAGCTTCCGCCCCGCTCGTTCGAGCCGGCGCGTCCCCCCGCCCGCGTCCCGCTCGACGACGAGCGCTACAGCGCGAAAAATTTTGCGGGCGGTCCGGAATATCTGCTTGTGGACGGCTACAACATCATCTTCGCGTGGGACGCGCTCAAAAGGCTTGCCGCCGAGGATATCTCCGCCGCGCGCGAGGCGCTTGCCGGCATACTCGCGAACTACCGGGGCTGGCGCAAATGCGAGATCATTCTCGTCTTCGACGCTTATAAGGTCAAGGGAAACCCCGGTTCCGTGGAAAAGCGGAACGGCATTTTCATCGTCTATACCAAGGAAGCGCAGACCGCCGACAGCTACATTGAACGCGCGACCTACGACCTCGGCCGCAGACACAGGGTCCGCGTCGCGACCTCCGACAATATGGAGCAGGTCATCATTCTCGGTCACGGCGCGCTGCGCGTCTCCGCGCGCGCGTTCGAGGAGGAGGTCGCCGAGGCCGAGGGCCGGATCTCGGAGCTTATCGACAACTGGAACCGGCGCGGCCTTCACTCCCGCACGCTGCGCCGGACGGCGAAGATCACGGAGAAAAGCGCTCCCCCGGGGTCGTCCTCCTCCGAAAAGGCGGAGCGCTGACCCGGGAGCCCCCGTCAGAGCGGAAGCCTTCCCCTTTCGCGGAATCAGCCCGATGCGCCGCTGCGGCGCATCGGGCCTTTTTGTCTCCGTACGGCTGTCAGCGCGGAAAAAGCGCGTCATGCACGGCGCAGAGCGCCGCGTCCGCGTCCTCCTCCCTCACAAGCAGCGTCATGCGCTGCTCGCCCGTTTCAAGTCCGCACACCGAAAGACCGGCCGTCTCAAGCGCCGTGATCGACCTGCGCTCGGCGGCGATCGAGGGAAGCTCCCTTCCGACCGCAGTGATGCGCACTATGCCGGCAGCGGCGGCGTTCCGCCGGGTCACGCCGGTGACCCCGCAGAGGGGCATGCTCCGTTCGACCCGTGTGCCGACGCTTCCCTCCGCGCACGAGCGCACCTCCAGCGCAACGCCGAAGCGCTCCGCCAGCGCGACCGAGCGGTCGTGAAGCACCTGCGCGCCGTTCGACGCAAGCCGCAGCATGTGGTCGTAGGAGATGACGTCCAGCCTGCGCGCCGTCGGACACACGCGCGGGTCGGTTGTGAAAACGCCGTCCACATCCGTGTAGATCACGCAGCGCTCCGCGCCGAGAAACGCCGCCAGCGCCACAGCGCTGGTATCGCTTCCGCCCCGGCCGAGCGTGGTAACATCCCCCGCGTCGTTTACCCCCTGAAAGCCGGCGGCCACCACGACACGGTGCGCCGCCAGCTCACGGCGGATGCGTTCCGTGCCCACGTCGGCGACGTTCGCCGCCCCGTGCGCGCCGTCGGTCACGACGGGCACCTGCCAGCAAGAGAGCGAGACCGCCGGGACGCCGAGCGTGCCGAGCGCGATCGCCCCAAGCGCGGCGCTCGCCGTTTCGCCCGTGGCGAGCAGAGCGTCCAGCTCACGCGGGGAGGCGCGGTCGGAAAGCTCGCGGGCGCGGGAGAGCAGCTCGTCGGTCGTGTCTCCCTGCGCGCTGAGCACGACGACCACATCGTCTCCCCTCTCTGCGGTCTCCTTTACGATCTGCGCAACACGAAGCAGATGCGCGCGGTCACGTACGGAGCTTCCGCCGAATTTCTGTACGATAAGGCTCATAGGGACCCCTTCTCACCTGCAAAAAAATGGATCGGCAAACTGCAAACACAGTCTGCTGATCCATAATATGCCGTGGTCCCCTCTCCGGTTCAGCCCGCGAGGATCTCGAAGCGGACCACGCCGGCGGTCTCCGCCGCACAGGCGATCAGCTCCTCGATCGACTCGCGCATGTCGCTCGTCTCCGCCGAGATGGTGACGGCGGCGCAGCCGTTGGTCGGAATGCTCTGATTGATGGTAAGTATATTCGCCCCGGAACCGGCAAAAATAGAGAGGACATTGCTCAGCACGCCCGGGTTATCCTTCAGCAGCGCATAGAAGGTGATGATGCGCCCGGTCTTCATATCGTTGAAGGGCTGCACGCTGTCACGGTACTTATAAAAGGCGCTGCGGCTGATGCCGACCCGGCGCGCCGCCGCGCCCGCAGTGGCGACCTCGCCCGCGTGAAGCATCCGCTTGGCCTCCGCGACCTTGAGAAAAATCTCCGGCAGCGCCTCCGCCGCGACCAGATAGTACTTCGTCCTTGCCCCCATATCCGTTCTCCTTCCGCGGTCATTTGTCTTCAATATATGTGCAGTTTATCACATTTCAACGGGCAGAGCAAGATTTTTTTACAGCTCCGCCCGGCCTAAGGAGGCTTTTCGTGCGGTCCTCTCAAAAAAAGGAATTTCTGCTGAACGCGGCCTGTCTGTTTGTGCTCGCCGCAGCGCTGTACCTGTTTTTCCGCTTTCTTCTGTGGTGGCTCCTCCCCTTTCTTCTTGCCGCCGCCGCTGCCGCCGCGATGGAGCCGGCCGTCTCGTTTCTGCGCCGCTCCCTTCGGTTCAAGCGCGGGTTTTCCGCCGCGCTGCTGACGCTGTTTCTGCTGTTCCTGCTCGGCGGACTGCTCTCACTTCTGCTCTCCGCGCTCTTTTCCGAGGCGACCGGCTTCCTGCTTCAGGTCCCCGCGCTGCTCGACGCGCTGCCCGCGCTGACCTCGGACCTGCTCGCACGGCTGGAGGAATACTGCTCGCCATGCCCCGCATGGCTTCAGGAGCTGATCTCCTCGCAGCTGTCCGGCTGGGCGGAGGAGGGCGGCGCGGCGCTTGCGCAGCTTTCCTCAAGGCTGCTCGTCTCGCTCGGATCGCTGGCCTCTGCCGTGCCGCGCTTCGTCCTGTTCTTTGCCACGACCGTACTCGCCGTTTTCTTCACCTCTGCCTCGTACCCCGGACTGCGCGCGGCCGCGCTCTCCCTTCTTCCCGAAAAGCACAGAGCGAAGGCCCGCCTTCTGCGCAGCGGCGTAACGCGCTCCATCGTCCGCTGGCTACGCGCTCAGGCCATTTTGTTTCTTTTGACCTTCTGCCAGCTTCTGCTGGGCTTCTCGATGCTGGGCGACCGCTTCGCCCTGCTCGCCGCCTTTCTGACCGCGCTGGTCGATGCGCTGCCCGTGTTCGGGACCGGGACCGTCCTGATCCCCTGGGCGCTGGTCGAGCTGCTGCTCGGCTCCGTCCCGCGCGGCGCAGCGCTGATCGTGCTGTACCTGTGCACGCTGATCGTGCGCAATATCGCCGAGCCGAGACTGATCTCCGCACAGACGGGGCTTCCGAGCGTCGCGTCCCTCGCCGCAATGTACCTCGGCTTCCGCGCCTTCGGCGTAGCCGGCATGATTCTGTTTCCGTTTCTTCTGCTGCTCGCCTCTCAGGTGCGGGCGGCGGGACGCGAGCTTCCCGCGCAGCCGGGCGCGGAGGCGTGAAAAAAGGACGGCGCTCTGAGGAGCAGCGTCATCAGGCCAAGCGTCTTTCCGCGACGCATTTTGAAAAGCAGCGGCTTTTTGCACAAAAAGAAGCCCGGCACCACGCCGCTTGACGTGATGCCGGGCTTTTGCAGTACGATCACTCTGAAACCAAGCCGAAATGCCGCCGCGCATCCTTGATCGCCTCAACCTTTTCGGGCGGGCAGGAATGATTCTCATGCTTCCTCTGCTCCACTGCGTTCGGCGCTTTGTGCATATCCGGCCCGACCATGCGCCGACCCCGGCAATATGCCGTATGGACTTTGAGTCCGTACCTCCCCTGCTGTATACTGCCGAATGCGCTTACGGTCCGGGAGCCGCAGCTGTCTCGCCGGCTTCCGCTTCCCGCGACAAGAGTACCACGCTCTCGACATGGTCGGCGCGGGGGAACAGGTCGACCGCACAGGCGCGCTCCGCCCGGTAGCCAAGCGCCGCAAAGCGCCCGACGTCCCGCGCGAGCGTCGCGCTGTCGCAGGAAACATAGACCACACGCGGCGGCCCCATCCGCGCGATCGCGGAGACAACGTCCTCCGCCAGGCCCTTGCGCGGCGGGTCCACGGTGATCACGTCCGGACGCAGCCGCTCCGCCGCAAGTCTGGCGGCGACCGCGCTCGCGTCCCCGCAGAAAAACTCCGCATTCTCCACGCCGTTCCGCGCCGCGTTCTCCCTTGCGTCGGCAACTGCCTCCGGCACGATCTCCGCGCCGATCACGCGCGCGGCGCGGCCGGCCATCGTAAGCGTTATGGTCCCCGCGCCGCAGTAGAGGTCGAGCACCGTCTCCCGCCCGGTCAGCCCGGCAAACTCCACGGCCTTTTCGTACAGCCGCTCCGCCTGTTCCCGGTTGACCTGATAAAATGACGGAACGCTCAGCCGAAACGTCCTCCCGCACAGCGTATCCTCCAGTCGGTCCTCTCCCCAGAGCGTGCGGTACCGCTCGCCAAGGATCACGTTGTCCCTCCGGCGGTTCACGCCCAGCACGATCCCCACCGCCGACGGACACGCGCGGCGCAAAAGCGCGACCAGCTCTCCTTCGTGCGGGAGCGATTCGCCGTTGACGAGCAGACAAATCAGGCACCCGCCCTCCGCGTTGGAGCGCACATAGACGTGCCGCACAAGCCCGCGCCCCGTCCTCTCATCATATCCGTCCGCAAGACCCCGGCGCAGATACTCCCGCACCGCGCCGGCCGCCGCCTCCGCCTCACGCTTGACCAGAAGGCAGGTAGGCGTATCTATGACCTCGTGCGTGCGCGCGCGGTAAAAGCCGACCGCACCGGACGGCGAGACCGGGTACTGCGCCTTGTTGCGGTAGCGCGCGGTCTCCCGCGCGCCGAGGATCTCCTCCACCTCAACGCCGCTCCCGCCGATGCGGGCAAGGTTGTCCTGCACGCGCCGGCGCTTGAGCGCAAGCTCCTCCTCATAGTCCATATGGCGATAGGTGCAGCCGCCGCAGCGCGGAAAATACGGGCAGTCCGGCCGGACGCGGTGCGGCGAGGGGGAAAGCAGCTCCGTCACTCTGGCGAAGGCCACAGACCGGAGCACCTTCAGGATGAGGACGCGGCAGACCTCGCCCCGCAGCGCCCCCTGCACGAAAACGACAAAGCCGTCGATCCGCGCAACGCCCGCGCCCTCTCCCGAATAGCCCTCTATGGTGACGACATGCTCCTGATTCTTCGCAAGCTTCATACCGGAACATCACCTGTATTTGTTGATGAGGGAAATGATCTGCCCCGTAAAGGAGATAACGTCCTTGTTCGGCATGCCCTTGCTCTTGCGGATAAGCTCCAGCAGAGACTCGCCCGCGGCAAGAAGCTTCCCGTAAAGATTGTCCGCGCGGGAGGCCTTCGCCGTGCGCTTGCGCTCGGCAATGTAGCCCTCGCTGAGCATGGCGTCCGCCGCGAGATCGTAGCTCTCGGTGAACTTTGCGGCGTGCGCGCGGAAGCCGAGCGAGCCAAGCTCCTCGGCAAAGACCGGCGCAACGTCGGCGTCGCCGTGGACGACGAAGACCTGCGCGGGCCGCGGATCGAACGCCTTGATCCACTCAAGCAGATGGTCGTGGTCGGCGTGGGAGGACAGTCCCTGGAAGTTGACCACCTTCGCCTTGACGGCGATCTCCTCGCCGAAGAGCTTCACGCTCTGCGCGCCGTCGAGCAGCTTGCGCCCCAGCGTCCCCGGGGACTGGAAGCCGACGAACACCACCGAGCAGTCCTTCCGCCAGAGATTGTGCTTGAGGTGATGGCGGATGCGCCCCGCGTCGCACATGCCGGAGGCGGAAATGATGATCTTCGGCGTTTTGTCCATGTTGAGAAGCTTGGACTCCTCGCCCGTCTCGACCAGATGCAGGTTCGGGAACGAGAACATGTGCGTCCCGTCGCGCACCAGCTCGAGCGCGTCCTCGTCAAGATAGCCGCGCAGGTCGCCGCAGAAGACCGTGGTGGCAGCCTTTGCCAGCGGAGAGTCGATGTATACCGGGAAGTCCGGAACGGAGGTCACAAGGCGCTGGTCCTTGATCTCGCGAATGAAGTAGAGCAGCTCCTGCGTGCGTCCGACGGCGAACGAGGGAATGATGACGTTTCCGCCGCGCGCAAGCGTCTCGTCGATGATGGAGGCAAGCTCGTCGGTATAGCTCCACACCTCAGTATGGTTGCGGTCGCCGTAGGTGGATTCCATCACAACGTAGTCCGCCTTGTGCAGCATCTGCGGGTCGCGGATGATGGGCTGATCGACGTTGCCGATATCGCCGGAGAACACAAGCGTCTTTTGAACGCCGCCCTCCTCCAGCGCCATCGTGATGCTCGCGCTGCCGAGCAGGTGCCCCGCGTCGGTGAACGTGACGTTCACCCCCTCGCACAGCGGGACCGTCTCGTTGTACTCGCATACGGTGACGTACTGCATGACGGCGGCGGCGTCCTCGCTCGTGTAAAGCGGCTCGACATGCTCGCGCCCCGCGCGCTCGCCCTTGCGGTTGGCGTACTCGGCGTCGCTCTCCTGAATGTGAGCGGAGTCGAGCAGCATGATGCGCATCAGCTCCGCCGTAACGCGCGTGGTCAGAATGCGACCGCGGAAGCCCCGCTTGACAAGCAGGGGGATGCGGCCCGTGTGGTCGATGTGCGCGTGCGTCACCAGAAGGCAGTCGATCTGGTTCGGCGCAAAGGGGAAGCTTTCGTTGTCCAGCTCGTCGCGTCCCTGCTGAAGGCCGCAGTCCACCAGAATGCGCTTGCCGTTGATCTCAACGCAGTGACAGGAGCCGGTAACGCAGCGGTCGGCCCCGTAAAAATATAGTTTCATTGCAAAATCCTCCTGCCCTAATTTTGTCCGTTTCACCGCCGCGCCTTCTCCGCCGCGCGGATAAAACCGGGCGGGAGCAAGGCGGAGCGGTCAGTCTGCGTTTATTATGCCCTCGGACGGCGGAACGGCACGTCCGCCGCGCTTTTCAGCCGCCTACACGGCGGGCGGGAAAGGCGGCTGGAGCAAGGGCATAATAATCCCGCAATTATTCTGCCGTGAAGCGTCAGCGAAAGGGTGAGGCGGTCACGCTTTTCGGACGTCCGCTCAGCGGACCGGAAGCGCGGCTGAGGCCGAAGCAGAATAATTACCCTGCGATTATTCTACCATATGCGCCCAACGCTTGCAAGAAGCACACAGCCCGCTTTGTCTGTAAATTTACCCGTCGTTCATATTCTGCGCCATTTTTCCTTTGCATATCGGTATGCGCCGTGTTATACTATATGAGAATTTGCCGCGCGGCGGCGACCGCGCTCCGCGCATAAAATGTATTTTTTTGAATTCCCCCGAAAGGAAGTTTTTTATATGGGACTGCTCACAAAGCTTTTCGGCACCTATTCCGAGCGGGAGCTGAAAAGCATTTATCCGATCGTTGACAAAATCGAGGCCATGGCCGACGAGTACCGCGCCCTGACCGATGAGGAGCTGCGGGCCAAGACCCCGGAGTTCAAGGCGCGCCTTGCCGCCGGAGAGACGCTGGACGACATTCTGCCCGAGGCCTTCGCCACCGTGCGCGAGGCGGCGAACCGCGTCCTCGGGCTGTACCCCTACCGGGTGCAGCTCATCGGCGGCGTCGTGCTCCATCAGGGCCGCATCGCCGAAATGAAGACCGGCGAGGGCAAAACGCTGGTCGCCACGCTTCCGTCCTACCTCAACGCGCTGACCGGGAACGGCGTACACATCGTCACCGTCAACGATTACCTTGCCAAGCGCGACAGCGAGTGGATGGGCAAGGTGCACCGCTTCCTCGGCCTCACCGTCGGCCTGATCGTACACGATCTGACGAGCGAGCAGCGCCGCGCCGCCTACGCCGCCGACATCACCTACGGCACGAACAACGAAATGGGCTTCGACTACCTGCGCGACAACATGGCGCTCTTCTCTTCGGAGCTGGTCCAGCGCGGACATGCCTTCGCCATCGTTGACGAGGTGGACTCCATTCTGATCGACGAGGCCCGCACGCCGCTCATCATCTCCGGCATCGGACAGAAATCCACCGAGATGTACGGCCGCGCAGAGGCGCTTGTCGCCCGCTTCCGCAAGCAGGTCATCGCCGAGACGGACGAAAAGGAAGAGGAAGACGTCAACATCGACGCCGATTACATCGTGGACGAAAAGGCGCGGACCGCGACGCTCACCGCGCGCGGCGTTTCCAAGGTGGAGCAGTTCTTCGAGATCGAGAATCTCTCCGACCCCGAAAATTCCACCATCGCGCACCACATCAATCAGGCCATCCGGGCGCACGGCGTGATGAAGCGCGACATCGACTACGTCGTCCGCGACGGCGAGGTCATCATCGTCGACGAACACACGGGCCGCCTGATGTTCGGCCGCCGCTACAGCGAGGGGCTGCATCAGGCCATCGAAGCCAAGGAGCACGTCGAGGTCGCGCGGGAAAGCAAGACCCTTGCGACCATTACGTTCCAGAACTACTTCCGCCTTTATTCAAAGCTCTCCGGCATGACCGGCACCGCGCTGACCGAGGAGGAAGAGTTCGGCACCATCTATAAGCTCGACATCATCGAGATCCCGACCAACCGCCCCGTCGTCCGCGTCGACGATCCCGACGTGGTCTACAAGACCGAGGCGGCAAAGTACCGCGCGGTCATCGAGCAGATCAAGGAGTGCCACGCCAAGGGGCAGCCCGTTCTGGTCGGCACCGTGTCGATCGAAAAGAACGAAAAGCTCTCCTCCCTCCTGATGCGCGAGGGCATCCGGCACAACCTCCTCAACGCCAAGAACCACGAGAAGGAGGCTGAGATCGTCGCTCAGGCCGGCAAGCTCGGCGCGGTCACGGTGGCGACCAACATGGCCGGCCGCGGCACCGATATCATGCTCGGCGGCAACGCGGAGTACATGGCCAAAAACGACCTTCGCAAGCAGGGCCTTTCCGACGAGCTGATCGCCGAGGCCACCGGCTACGCCGAGACCGAGGATCAGGATATCCTCAACGCCCGCGCCGCGTATGCCGAGGCGCTCGCCCGCCACAGGGACGAGACCGCCGGCGAGGCCGACCGCGTGCGCGAGGCCGGCGGACTGTTCATCATCGGCACGGAGCGCCACGACTCCCGCCGCATCGACAATCAGCTGCGCGGACGCGCGGGCCGTCAGGGAGACCCCGGCGAAACGCGCTTCTACCTCTCACTCGACGACGACCTGCTCCGTCTGTTCGGCGGCGACCGCATCACCGGCCTGATGGAGCGGCTCAACATCGACGAGGACACCCCCATCGAAAACCGCATCCTTTCAAAGTCCATCGAAAACGCGCAGACGAGCGTCGAGTCCCGCAACTTCCAGTCGCGCAAGGCCGTGCTGGAGTACGACGACGTGATGAACAAGCAGCGCGAGATCATCTACGGACAGCGCAAGGAGGTCCTCGATGGACACAACCTTAAAGACACCATTTTCAACATGATCCTCACCGGCATCGCCAATCAGGTGAGCCTGCACTCCGGCGAGCATGGGACCTTCGACGCGGACGGTGTGCGCGATATCCTCAGCGCGCTGGAGGGCATGTATTTCCCGCGCGGCATGGTCGCCGAAACGCCCGAGGAGCTTGCCGCCATGGGCGAGGAGCGGCTTACGGAGCTGTTCTTCAACGCCGCCGTCACCACCTACGAGCGCAAGGAGGAGGCCCTCACCCCCCCCATCATGCGCGAGCTTGAGCGCGTGGTGCTGCTGCGCGTGGTGGACGAATTCTGGATGGACCACATCGACGCCATGCAGGAGCTTCGTCAGGGCATCCGCCTGCGCGCCTATGCTCAGGTCAACCCCATCGACGCATACAAAAAGGAATCCCTCAACATGTTTGAGGAGATGATCTCCGCCATTCAGGACGAGACCGTCCGCCGCATCTTCTCCGCGCGCGTCAAAAGCAACGACGAGGTGAAGCGCGAGCGCGTGGCCGACGGCATCGTCGCCTCCACAGCGGGCGACGGAAGCGTAAGAAAGCAGCCGCGCAAGGTGCAGAAGATCGGCCGCAACGACCCGTGCCCCTGCGGAAGCGGAAAAAAGTATAAGCAGTGCTGCGGACGCTGACGCGACCATAACAAAGGGGGTAGTCTCTTAGTTGAAGAGACCACCCCCTTTGGAACCCCCAGAGACAACGAGGGGACACCCCTCGACCCCGCATTGCACGTCCCTGCAAGGCCGGCGCTGCACGCGCTGCGCAAAGCACTGCCTGCAATTTTTTGCAGCGGCTTTCGATCTGCCCCTGCTCCTCTTTCCGCTCAACCGCTGCTGCGGCGGGCTTCGAAAAGCCTATGCGCCTGTCACCGCGCCATCTCCTTGCCAAGCGAAAACGCGCGCTGAAAAACCGCGCGCTGACCAATGGACATCAAGCCCTCGCGCGCGCAGACCAGCTCAAACAGCATGTCGCTCTGCTCCTGCGTAAGAGCCTCGTGCAGCTTGGTCTCCAAGTCCTCCGCCTTCGTGTTCAGTCGGATATACTCCTCCGTGTAACAAAAGCTGTGACTGCATTCATCACAAATGTACTCATACAACGCATCCATATAATTGTCCATTTCAACACCTCAATCATCACCTGGATAGTCATGCCGGTCTTCCTGAATCTCGCAGTTTTCCAAAGCATAGTCCAGGAATGCTCCAATAATGGCATTTCGGCTATATCCTGATTTTATACAGACCTCATCCAGACGTTGAGCGGTTTCTTCTCTGGTGCGAATAGAAAAGGTACGAAATCCGTCCTCGCCCTTAGGGCGCTTGGTCTTGATAATAAGTTTGTCTTCCGGCATGAAAATCAACTCCTTTAAGCAGATTTTATCCCGCACGATGCATACATTATATGTTATAATTTATGTTATAATTATTAACAGTTATAACCACTGCTGAACAGTGTTTAATAAGTCTTGAGTATAATTTATATAGATGTGAAGTTTTCTTCGTATTTTACAAAATTATAGCACGAATAAAACTTCGCGTCAATAGATAAAGAGGGCGGATAGATAAGTTATGACGTTTTCTGAAAATATTATACAGTTGCGAACACAGCGCGGTTTGAAGCAATCTGACATCGCCAAAGCGATTGGCGTAACTGTCAGGGCTTATCAAGCTTATGAATACGGAAAAAGCGAACCGCGAATGGCAGTTCTCATTCGGCTTGCCGACTTCTACGACCTTCCCCTTGACGAACTGGCGTGCCGTAACGCAAAATAACAATAGCGCTCCGAAACCCCACCGCAGGAGCGGCGAAGCGGAAAGAGGAGCGCGCCAAATCGAAAGCCGCAATAAAAGCGCGGCACCGCCGCGCCGAACGCATTCCCACGCTCTCGCCGAAGGGCGGGACGAGCTGCGCAGTCCGGGGGTCGAGGGGCCTGCCCCTCGTGTTTCTCTGGGGGTCGCGCAGGGGGTGGTCTCTTCCAAAAGAGACCACCCCTTGCGAATCCGCCGTGCAGCGCACGGCAAAGAATCCGCCGCGCAGTACGCGGCAAAATCCGCCGTGCGAAGCGCGGCAAAAATGTGCATCATTCGATGCGAAAGGAGGCCGCAATGCCCTTTACCGAACACAATGTCAACGGCCTGATCTTCGATACCGCCGACTCGCTTTCCGTCGGCGGGGTCCGCCACGCGTTCACAACGCGGCACGGCGGCGTCAGTCCCGCGCCGTTCGATTCGCTCAACTTCGCGGACCGGCACGGCGACAGCGAGGAAAATCTGCTGGAGAACTACCGCCGTCTCGGGGCGGCGGTCGGCTTCGACGCGTCGCGCGCCGTCGGCTGCCGCCAGATCCACTCCGACCTTGTGCGCATCGCGCGCGAGGAGGACGCGGGGAAGCTCCGCTGGGACGAGCGGCCCTACGACGCGGACGCGCTGATCACCAACGTGCCGGGTCTGCCGCTGTTCGCCTACGGCACGGACTGCTGCGTCATCACCGTTTACGACCCGGCCTCGCGCTGCGTCGCCGCCATTCACGCGGGCTGGCGCGGCACGGCGAGCGGCATCGTGCTGAAAGCCCTTGTTTCCATGATGAGCATTTTCGGCGCGGACCCGTATACGACGCGCGCCGCCATCGGCCCCGCCATCGGCGCGTGCTGCTTCGAGACGGACGACGACGTTGCGGACGCGTTCCACGCTCTGCTCGACCCCGCCGTGGACGAGCACATTGTCTATCGCGGCGGAAAGCACCACATCGACCTGAAGGCGATCAACCGCCTCTGGCTTCTCCGCAGCGGGCTTGACCCCTCGCGCATCGACGTTCACCCGGACTGCACGAGATGCCGTCCGGAGCGCTACTGGTCGCACCGGGGCATGGGGGACCGGCGCGGCGGCATGGCCGGGATGATCGTTTTGACGGAGGACGAGCCATGACGCGCCGCCTGACCGCGCTTCTGCTTGCGCTTACGCTCGCGCTTTCGCTCAGCGGCTGCTGGACCGAGGAGCCGGAGCCGGAGGATTTCTGGACCGACGACTCCGCGCAGGAGGAGGCTCCCGGCGGCGAGACCTCCGCCGTGCAGATCGCGGAGTTCACGCTTCCGTGTCTTTCGGGGCAGACGTTCGACCCCGTTGACTGCATCGACGGCGTGCAGCAAACGGTCGGCGCGCTGCTGTACGAGCCGCTGTTCACGCTCGACGGAGAGCTGGAGCCGCAGCCGGTTCTGTGCAGCGGCTACCGCTACGATGAGCAGACGCTGACCTACACCTTTGCGCTGCGCGGGGCCGCCGTTTTTTCCGACGGATCGCCGCTCACCGCCGCCGACGTTCTGGCCGTCTACCGCCGCGCCGCGGAGTCCGAGCGCTACGCCGCCCGGTTTGCGGACGTCGTTTCCATGCGCTCCGCCGACGGCGCGGTGCTTGTCACGCTTGCCCGGGCAAACGCGCGCTTCCCCGCTCTGCTCGACATTCCGATCGTCAAGGCGGGGACGGAGAAGAATCCGGTGCCGCTGGGGACCGGGCCGTACCTCTACGTCAGCAGCGCCGGCGGGGCGGCTCTGTGCGCCAACTCCGCGTGGTGGCGCGGCGTTTCGCTTCCGGTGGAGCGCATCGCTCTCGCCGCCGTGAAGGACAATGACACCGCCGCAAGCCTGTTCGCCTCGCACAGCGTACACTTCCTGCTTGCCGACCCGACCGGGATCGACTCGATCCCCGCGAGCGGCGGGGCCTCGCTGACGGACGTGCCCACCACGGTGATGCAGTTTCTCGGCTTCAACACGCGCCGCGCCCTGTTTGCGGACGCCGCGCTGCGCGCCGCCATGAGCGGGCGGATCGAACGCGGGCCGCTGGTCTCCGCGCTTCTGTCCGGTCACGCGATGAGTGCGCAGTTTCCTGTTTCGCCGGTCAGCCCGCTCTATCCGAAAGAGCGGGAATTCCGCACGAGCGCGGACGAGTACGCCGCCGCGCTGGAGGAGGCGGGCGTGAGCGCCTCCCGGTCGCGCACCGTGACGCTTCTGGTCAACGAGGAGAACGCCTTCAAGTGCGCCGTCGCGGACAGCATCTGCGCCCAGCTGACGACCGACGCGCTGACCGTCACGGCGCACAGGCTTCCGTGGGGCGAATACCTTGCCGCGCTGCAAAGCGGCAGCTTTGACCTTTTTCTCGGGGAGGTCCGCCTGACCGCCGACTGGAACATACGCGGGCTGATCGACCCGGCTGGCGCGCTGAACTACGGCGGCTATGAGGGGGAGACGCTCACGGCCCGGTTTGACGCGTTTTCCGCAGGGGGGCGCGCCGCGTCCGACGCGTTCTACGCCTCCTTTGCCGCAGAAACGCCCTTCGCTCCGCTTCTGTTCAAGTCGGAGGCCGTTCTGACGCCCTCGGGGGCGGTCTCCGACATGACGCCCACCGTCTCAAACCCGTTCAGCGGAATGGAAAGCTGGCGTTTTCCCTCTCTGAGCGCCGCCGAAGCGCAGCCGTCCGGCGGCTGAGGGGGCGCTTTCCGGGTTTTGTCTGCGGCTTTGTTGATAGGCTGCGATCGGCCCATAAACCGAGGGCAAGGCCATCGTATGAGAAAAAGCACCGAAACCATAAGGTTTCGGTGCTTTTGAGTTGTTTTGCCTGAAATGAGCCGCAATCAACGCTTGGAGAACTGAGGCGCGCGGCGGGCGGCCTTGACTATTATTTTACTATATAATTACAGCAGGGGACAAGAGATCGAGCGAAAGTCGATAGCCGACGCGACAACATGAGAGCCGGAATGGAGAGGCTTGATAGAAATTCCCAAAGGGATAGATACTCAGAGCTGTCGGCCGCTTGATGGAAAGTCCGTGGCGCACCTTGACAACCGAATACCGGCACCGTATAATGCAAGGCAAAGGGGGCGAGAGAAATGCTTGACGAAGAAGATTTACAGGCGATCCAAAAAATGATCGATGCGTCCGAAGAATGCACACGGCGCTATATGAATGTTTTGATTGAATCAGACGTCACGCCGAAGTTCAACCTTTTGGCGGACGGCGTCAAGGATATTCAGGAAAAGCTCGTGCCTCGCTCCCGCGTGGACGATCTGGAGGACGAGGTGAAGTTCCTCAAGCTCATGGTGCGGCAGATGGCCGAACGTGTCACTTCTCTGGAAAAGGCGAACTAAATACACAGCAAGACGGTGTCAGTGCTCGGCGCCGTCTTATTTTATCTTTCAGGAGGTCACACAATGAGCATCAACGAGATGGAGAGCAAGGCCCGCGAGCTGCGGGAGCTGCAAGCTCTCATCGACGAGGCCGAGGCCCTCAGGGACGCGCTCAAGGCCGCGATGGGCGATGCCGAGAGCGTTCGGGCTGGCGAATACAAAAACCGTCATGAGCGCCCGCATTGACACCGATGCGCTGTGCAAAACCCTGCCGGACGCTGCCACAGCTTCGCCCGTGAAAGCACCGTGCACTGCTTCTGCGTGGCGTAGGATGTACTGTGAGCGTACAGTGGGTAAAACGCCAATGCTTCGGCGGGCTATGATAGGGGCAAAGGACCGCAACACAGATTGTTAAAATCTCGGCAATCTACGCCGAGGTGTGGGCGCATATACGCACCCCGCTCGGTGGCTTTTTCGGCCCTCCGGCGCGCCGATTTTCCCCGCTGTTGAGCGTGTAGGGGAAAAAGGCACTTGCAGGGAAATAAGAAAAGTCTTGCAACCCTTGAGATTGCAAGACTTTTGCTTTGTCAGGTGGCGTCAATTCGGATATTCTCGGTCAAAGACCGCAAATCGTAGCCGGTGCCAATGAGCGCGCTCCGATCTATAAAAAATCGGAGCAAGTGACATGCAGCTTGCTCCGATGTGCTATAACTTAGCACTATATGATTGTGCAGTTTCAGAATAATGCAAAAGATTACGCTACGATGTACCCTGTTGCTTTTAAGCGCCCGATTGCGCTATCAATTCGTGAACCGGAATATTTGCCGCCCTTGATCTTAATAACTTCGTTTTTTATTCTGTTTACATCTTTAACTCGAAGATATACATATAGTGCTGTCGCAATTAATTCGAGTTCACTTGGTGTTTCCCTTGAAAACTCATCAATGACTTCATTTGCCGTTGGATTGATAGTGTCATTTTCAAAAGAATCATCGACCACAGAAATCAAGTGTTCCATGGGAGTATAGTCAATCTTCAAGATACCCTCATCATTTAATTCTCGGACAGCAAAATCAAGATCTGCGCTATATGGCCCATAGAAATGTATCCCATAATCGCAACCAAGATCTATATGTTTTGCCTCAATAAGAAACACTATTTTTTGAAGAGCTTTTTTACAAGGGGCTCCATTATTTTTTGTTATTCTGCTAATTACCTTTACTATAGCCTTGTTGTCAACCATGATTAATCCTCCATAAAAGCGCCATTTATGCACTTTGCAACTCTTTAATTCTCACCAAGGCTTCGTCCGCAATTTCTTTTTCTGCATAGATTCGATTAATACTGATAGGCTTTACAATAGATTCCAGAATAATAGATTCTTCCATAATATCTTTAACTTCACCAGTTTTCTCATCAAGAATCATTATTCCCTTTCCACTATCATCCTTATGTGAGAGAATCATTGGCGTAAGCTTATGCGCGGTTTTGTCAACACTATCAAAGACTACACGATCTCTGTACTCTTTTTTTAAAATATTGAAAATCATTCTGGCATTTATCTTGTCAGCTGTTCCTGAATGAGCTTTTGATTCCAATACACATGTCATGATTTTACGCTTTTTAAATGCCATAACATCATCATTTTCTGATTCTGCAATCAGATTTAAGATGCGTGTGTCATCCCATTTCAAGTATTCCGAAGTAGTATCAGGATATTTCCCATTAGGAAGAACCGCTTTCAAACCCTTGACTAAAACTTTGTCCAAATATCGCCTGGTCTTGTGAAAGTAGACCTGAATAAACATGAAGTATCTTGCAAGAACAAACTCCTCAAGAGCTTGAACACCACCCCTTTCGATAGCAAGTTGGAGTTGGTTATTGTGCTTATATGCAGTTAGTGTTGATACAAATCTATCAAGGTCGTATTTGCCGTATGTAACACCACAATAGAGAGAATCTCGCAACAAATAATCCATCTTGTCGCAATCAAGTTCTCCATCCATAAAGCTCTTTAAAAACAAAAAATCCGGGAAAATAAACTTTTCATTTGTGATGTCTTTTCCTTCGTAAATCATCCATACAAGCTCTGGCGTTATATCGTAGGAAGTGCCATATTGTGATCTGAATTTTACCCCAATTGCATTAATGTAATCTGCTACTTCAGTTTCAAAAATGATGTCTTTTGTATAATCTTCGTGCTGTTTACCGTTTTCAAACAGTTCTTCGGAAGCATGAGAAAACGGTGCGTGGCCTAAATCATGCGTTAAACCAATAAGCCGCAACAGTTGACGATACCATGCTGTTAGACGTTTATTCTCATTATCATCGTCGGAGAAAATATTTGGTACTTTTTGCGTTACAGAATCGAATACACGTGATGTTAAATGCATAACTCCAATTGAGTGCCCAAAACGAGTGTGTTCTGCTCCATGATAAACCAAGTATGTCGTGGCCAATTGATGAATGTTCCTAAGGCGCTGGAATGGTGCTGAATTAATGATTTTTAGTTCATCTTCGGAAACATCAATAAATCCGTGGACAGGATCTCTAAACTGATACATAGTCTTTTCTCCAATGATACTACAATGAAGTGGTCATAATTACCCACTATCTAATTTAGTTTACCACATACATTTCCGAATTACAACTAGAGAAATATAGATAGCAATTTAATTTGAAATCTACTTTTTTTGCGATAGTATATTCAAACTCCGTCAACAGAAAGACTAACTATTAAAAGTCAAGCCCGAAATGCGGAGGAGCGGTGAAAAAAGGAAGACGATTCAAAAAAAGCATAGCAAAGCAGACGTCCGGTTGGACGCCAGGCTGAGCATATGAAAGAGCAGAGTTATGCGGCTGTACTGTATGGCCGTCCGGATTTCTCTAAAGCGTAAATCAGACGAACCAATTTCTTAGCCGCGTGGGAGAGAGCAACATTGTAGTGCTTCCCCTCGGCCCGTTTCTTGGCAAGGTAAGCGGCAAAGGTCGGGTCCCAATGGCAGACGTATTTTGTGGCATTGTAAAGAGCGTAGCGCAAATAACGAGAGCCTCGTTTTTCCATGTGCGAGTAGGCTCCAGACAACGAAAGCTGCCCGGACTGGTAAGTAGAGGGCGACATTCCCGCA
>CAKTJA010000008.1 GCA_934567115.1 uncultured Oscillospiraceae bacterium | reverse complement strand
ATGTTCTTCTTCTTCGAAAACGGAAAGGCCGCCCGGGTCGAGCTTTCGGCCTATCGGACGACCTCCAACCGCCGCAAGCTCACCGGCGCGTATTCGGACCGGTCGCCGCTGAGGAGCGTGCTCTGTCTGCGCGAGGACCGCGAGCTTGCCGCCTACTCCACCGAGTCGCGCGTGCTGGTGTTTTCAACGGCCCTGCTGGGGGTGAAGACCACGCGCACGACGCAGGGCGTCGCGCTGCTGACGCTGAAGAAAAAGCATACGCTCGACTATGTGTGTCCGGCGGAGGAGACCGGCATCACCGCCCTTGCCCGCTATCGCGGGCGCAGCATTCCGGCGGCGGGCGCGCTGCTCCGCGCGGAGGACAGCGACGAAAAACAGATCTCCCTGATGGAGTGAAAGGAAGGACGTTCGATTGAAAACGGTTAGACAGTATGTCTCCATTACGCTGGGCTGCGCGCTGATGGCGCTCGCCTTCGACTGGTTCTACGCGCCGAACAATCTGACCCTCGGCGGCTTTACCGGCATCGCGCAGGTCACGAATTTCTTCGTCCCGGCGCTTCCCGTCGGCGTTACCGTGATCCTGCTCAACGCGCCGCTGTTCCTGCTGAGCCTTCGGCGCTTCGGGAAGCGGGTGCTGCTTCTGTCCTTTTTTGCTGTGGCGGTCAATTCGGCCTTCATCGACCTTTTCAATCTCTTTTTCACCTTCCAGCCGATGGACAAGCTCCTCGGCTGCATTTACGGCGGCGTTCTTGTGGGCGTTTCGCTCGGCTGGCTGCTGCGGGAGGAGGCCACCACGGGAGGGACGGAGCTTGGCGCGTGGCTTTTGAAGGCGCGCATACCGCAGCTGTCGATCGGAAGCCTCTGCCTGGTCATCGACCTGACGATCATCCTGCTTTACGCCGCGGTGTTCCGCAGTCTGGAAAACGCGCTGTACGGCGGCATCGCTCTTTATATCTCCACGCATGTGATGGACATGGTCGTTTACGGAGGGAGCGCGGCGAAGCTTGCCTATATCATCTCGAACGAGCAGGAGAAGATCACGCACGAGCTGCTTGTGCGTGACATGGGCGTTACGCGCCTGACGGCGGAGGGAGCCTACACGCGTGAGGATAAGCCCGTGCTGCTCTGCGCCATCCGCCGGCGTGAGGTCGTGGCGGTCAAGCGGCTGGTCAACGAGATCGACCCCGCCGCGTTCTTCATCGTGTGCGACGCGCGCGAGGTGCTGGGCGAGGGCTTCAGCGAATACCGGACCGACGGGCTGTGAGCGGCCGCCCGGACAAAAGGAAAGAGAGCGTGAGGGCAGGATGCATAAGGGACATTACCGCGCGCTGAGCGCCGTTTTCCCGATCCTTCTCAGGGAGACGGAGGGCGGAACACAGGTGCTGCTTCAGCGGCGGCGCAATACCGGCTATATGGACGGGCTGTGGGACCTTGCCGGGAGCGGGCACGTGGACGCCGGCGAGACGGCGCGGCAGGCTCTGTGCCGCGAGTGCGCGGAGGAGCTGGGGATAACCGTCCGCCCGGGCGGCGCCGCGTTTGCACACCTGAGCCACAATGTCGATCCGGCGGGAGAACAGACCTACTACAACATCTATTTCTTCGTGCGAGCGTTTGACGGGGAGCCTGCGATTATGGAGCCGGGGAAGGCGGACGGACTGGAGTGGTTCGATGTTTCTGCGCTTCCGGAGGCGATGATCCCCGTGCGCCGCGCCGATCTGCTCCGCTGCTTTGGGGTGGAGCCGTATACGGAGTATCTTGACGAAACGGAATTTTCGGAAGCATGAAAGGAAGTGTCAATATGGATTTTACCAAGGTTAGGGACGCGCTGACCGCCCGGGGGTTTAAGGTGTCGGTTTTTGAAACGGCCGGACAGGCGGCGGACCACATCGACGGAGAGATCGACGGCACGACCGCCGCGTTCGGCGGGAGCGTTACGCTCGAACAGCTGGGACTGTATGAGAAGCTCAGCGCGCACAACGAGGTTTTCAGCCACTGGCACGCCGGCGAGGGGACGAGCCGGGACGAGCTGCGCGCAAGGGCGGCGTCGAGCGAGCACTATCTTCTTTCGGCGAACGGCCTTGCCGAGACCGGGGAGATCGTCAACATTGACGGTGCGGGGAACCGCGTCGCCTCGATGTTCTACGGACACAAAAAGGTCTGGATCGTCGTGGGGAAAAACAAGCTTGCGCCGACCTTTGACGAGGCGGTTTGGCGCGCCCGCAACATCGCCGCGCCGAAAAACGCCCGGCGGCTGGAGCGCAAAACGCCCTGTGCGGCAAAGGCGGACCGCTGCTTCGACTGCAAAAGCCCGGAGAGGATCTGCCGGGGACTTGCCGTTTTGTGGGAGCCGATGACGGGCGTTGAGACGGAGATCGTCCTTATAAATGAGGAGCTGGGCTATTAAGGGCGGAGGGGCGGCCGCCGTGGGACGGACGGTCGTTCTTGCCGTGATGCTGTGCCTGACGCTTACCGGATGCAGCGGCCTGCTGCTGGAGCGGTCGTGGTCCTCGGCGACCCCGCACAGCGCCGGGTACCGGGACGACAAAGACAAGGACGCTCTGCGCGCGGACAGCTATCAGGACCTTGTCAACGCGCTGCTGCTTCTGGTGGAGGGGCACGCGGACAGCGGCGTGGTGCGCGTGTACGGCGGCACGGACGACGGGGGCGACATGGCGCAGACGGCCTCGGACGCCTGTAACGAGGTCCAGCAGCAGACGGCGCTCGGCGCGTATCTGCTTGAGTACATCACCTACTCCGGGAAGGAGGAACGCGGGTTCTACGAGCTGACGCTTCGCTTCGGCTACCGCCGCACGGCGGAGGAGCAGCGGGATATCATCAACGCCACCAGCGCGGAGGCCGTTCCGGACCTGCTGCGCACGGCGGCTGCGGAGGGGCGGGAGCGCCTTGTGGTGCGCATCGACTACTTTTCCACGGACCGCACCGGTGTGGAGGAGATGGTGCGCGGCGTGCAGGAGGAGCTTTCCGGCGCGGAGGAGCCGGTGGAGCCGTGGCAGGTCGTCTTTTATCCGGACACGGACGAGGCAGGGATTGTGGAGATCCTGCTCACATAAAAATACTGCAATACTGCGTTCCCGGGAAACCGGCGCGGCCTCAGCCGCGCCGGTTTTTTGCCGGGCTCCGCGTCCGGCGCGGTTTATTTCAGCTTCCCGTACGGAGAATGTGAAGAATGTGTTGCAAAATGTATATATACCTGATAAAATTAATTAATCCGAGGGAGACGCATGAATTTTTAAAGAACGGCGCGTCTTCGCTGCGGGGAGCCGCAGCGTCATTTCAAGGAAAATGCGGCGATGCGCCCGTCTGCGCTTCGGCGCGGAGAGGAGCCTGTCTGTGCGGAGGGTGCTGATCGTTGACGATGAAGCCGGTGTGCGCCGCAGCGTTGCGCGCGGGACCGGCTGGGCCGAGTTGGGCTTTACCGTGATCGGCGAAGCCGCCGACGGGGAGGAGGGGCTGTCCGCTGCCGAGCGCGACGCTCCCGACCTGATCGTTACCGACATACATATGCCGCGCATGGACGGACTTGCGATGATGACCGCACTGCGTGAGCGCGGCTGCGGCACGCAGTTTATCGTTCTGAGCGAAAGCGGAGAGTTCGACTGTGTTCGCGCCGCCCTGCGCCTCGGCGCGGCGGACTACCTGCTCAAGCCCCTTCACGCCGGCGAGCTTTTCTCCGCGGTGCTTCGGGCGCGGAAGAGAGAGCGGCTGCGCCTGGTCCGCGCGGCGGACGGCGTGCCGGCGCTTCCCGAAGGGGAGGGGAGCAAATATGTCCTTCAGACGCTGGAGTACATCACGCGCCACTATGCCGAAAAGGACGTCAGCGTCAAAAGCATGGCGCGCGCCGTCGGCGTCAGCGAGGGGCACCTGAGCCACGTTTTCAAGAAGGAGACGGGCTGCACAGCCCTTGGCTGCCTGACGCGCTGCCGCGTGCGCGAGGCGTGCGCGCTGCTTGCCGACTGCCGCTATAAAATATATGAGGTGGCCGGCATGGTCGGCTATCGGGACGCGGCGTATTTCGGCGCGGCGTTCAAAAAGGTCACCGGGCTGACCCCATCGGAATACAGGGACCGCCTCTGCTGAGCGGGACGCGCCGGTAAAAATTCATAAATTCTTCAAATATGACATGACCTTCCCGACAAATTTCGTCAGAATTTTTCCTTGCTTTTTCCGGGGAAAAACTGTATTATGTAATAGGCTGGTCGCTCTGTGTCGCACCGCTGAGAGGAGACGCGTAAAAATATGGACTTTTTATCAACCAATTCCTTCCTGATGATGGAGAAATCCATGGGCTTCCTTTGGACAAAGCAGGCCGCGATCCTGGACAATATCTCCAACGCCGAAACGCCCAATTATAAGGCGAAGGTCGTCACCTTTGAGGAGAGTCTGCGCGAGCAGCTTGAAAAGGCGGGGGAGACGAGCCGTCCCCGAAGAGAGGTGCGCAGGGTGCTTGAGAACACCGAATTCGGCGTGACGGAGCATCTGGAATCCACCCGCATGGACGACAACGGCGTGAACGTGACCGAGCAGAGCATGGAGATGATCCGCAACGCCTATCAGATCCAGTACGTCATGAGTTCGATCAACAGCGACCTTACCGTGCTGCGCACCGCAGTTCAGGGATAAGCGCTGAAGGATGAGACCCGAAGGCCGTCCGCCGCGTCCGGCGGAGGCTGAGGAGAAACGGAGTATACGATGGCTTTTTTAAGTTCGATGAATATTGTCGCCTCCGGGCTGACGGCCCAGCAGCTTCGGCTGGACGTCGTGTCGGAGAACATTACGAATTCCACCACCACCCGCACGGCGAACGGAAACGGCGCGTACCGCCGCAAGATGGTCGTGTTCGAATCGCAGGCCGGGCGCGATCAGTTCCGCGCCGCGATGGCCCGCGCGGCTGAGGGCGCGGTGTCGAACCGCGACGGGGCCTGTGCCGGCGGCGTGCGCGTCACGCAGATCGTTGACGATCCGTCGCCGCTGAAGCTGGTCTACGACCCCACGCATCCGGATGCGAATGCGGAGGGCTATGTTGAAATGCCGAACGTCGATACCGTGAAGGAGATCACGGACGCCATGGCGGCGACGCAGGCGTATTCCGCTAATGTGACGGCCTTCAACACGCTCAAGAGCGTGGTTGCGAAGGGCCTTGAGATCGGCGGCTGAGTCTGCGCGGGGAGAAGGAGAAAATTATGATTACACCGATCGAACGGCTGACGCCGGCCTTACTTGAGGCGCAGGGACAGGTTGAGTCCCGCACGTCTGAAAATCAGGGTATTTTCAGCGATATTTTCCACTCTGCCATCGAAAACGTCAGGCAGACCGACGCGGAAAAAACGCAGACGCAGTACCTGCTCGCCACGGGGCAGCTCGATAACCCCGCCGCGCTGAAGATCGCCGCGACCAAAAACGAGATCGCCGTGAGCCTTCTGGTGCAGCTTCGCAACAAGGCGCTTGACGCCTACTCGGAATTGACAAGAATCAGCCTGTGAGACGGGCGGCGAGAGGCGGGGCGGCGTTCCGGCCCCTTTGCCGCGTCTGCGGCTGCGCGCCTGTCGGCGGCATGAGACGAGTCTGTAGAGGAGGCGTCCGCGTTTGAGCGAGAAAGTGAAAGCGTTTTTTCAAACGCTCAAGGAACGCTTGAAAAAGCTGTCCAAAAAAGTGTATATTATCGCTGCGGTGGTGCTGGTGATCGCCGCGGCCGCAATTGTGATCGCACTCAACAACAAGCCCTATGCCGTGCTCTTCACGGGCGTCGGCTCCAATGAGGCGTCATCCATTCTGGCCTATCTGGGCGAGCTTGGCATTACCGATTACAAGGTGGAGAACAACGATACGATCCTTGTTCCCAAGGGGCAGGAGGATTCCCTCAAGGCCCGCCTTCTGATGGAGGGCTATCCGCAGACGGGCTATGCCTATTCCACCTACTACGATCACGTCGGCTCGCTCTCCACGGAGTCGGAGCGCAACAATGCCTATCTGATGTTTTTGCAGGAGAGCATCGGCAACGTCATCCGGAACTTCGAGAACGTGAAGGACGCCACCGTCTTTATCACGCGAGGCGAGGATCGCGGCTATGTGCTCGACAGCGGCAACGTGGTGGAGGCGACGGCCTCCGTTCTGGTGACGATGAGCGGCGCGGCGAAGCTGAGCAATCAGCAGGCCGACGCGATCCGGAACCTTGTCACGCACGCCGTACAGGGCCTGAAGATCGAGTCCGTGTCCATCAGCGATACGATGGGCAATAGCTACACCGCTGCGGATGAATTTTCCGACAGCGACTCCTCCGCGCTCAAGCTCCGCCTTGAGGAGGAGTATCAGAACAAGATCCGCACCGCCGTCATGCAGACGCTCACGCCGTTTTTCGGCGAGGATAACGTCCGCGTGGGCGTGAGCTGCCAGGTCGAGGTCAGCCAGCGCACCGTCAATTCCCGCGACGTGCAGATGCCCGAGTGGGGACAGGACGGCAGCACCAACGGCAAGGGCATCATCGGCTCGCAGATCTACGAATATTATGTGACACGTCCCGAGGACGGCACGGTCGGCGGACTGGTCGGCTCGGAGACGAACAGCGATATCCCGGAGTATGTGGAGGATCTGACCGACCCGAACGGCAACGAGCTTGAGCTTGGCGGCAACGGCTCGGTCGAATATGACAATCCGTGGACGGAGACCTCCGTGCGCTATACCGCCGGCTATCTGACGGACTGCACGGTCTCGGTCAGCATCAACTCTGCCACGGCGGGCGCTGTGGACGTTGAAAGCATCCGCCGCCATGTGGCGCGCGCCGCCGGCATCACCGGTACGATCGACCAGACGACCGGCGATGAGTATCTGGCGGACAAGATCTCCGTGGTGTCCATGGAGTTCTACGATCCCAATGCCTACATTACCCCGGCCAACGGCATGCAGATTCCGGTGTGGGCGCTGTATGCGGCGGCGGGAGGACTGCTGCTGTTCCTGATCCTGCTGTTTATCATTCTCGGGATCCGCAGGAAGCGCCGCAAGAAGGCGGAGCTGGAGAATCAGCGTGAGATCGACGAGCTGCTTGCGGCTGCGGGCTACCCGCAGAGCGGTCAGCCTGAGGGCGCGGACGTGATGAGCCTTCAGACGGAGAGAAGCATGGAGCTGCGAAAGGATATCCGTCAGTTTGCAAGCGATAATCCCGAGATCGCCGCGCAAATGCTCAGAACTTGGATGAGAGGAGGCGACGACAATGGCTGAGGCTGCGGTAGCGGCGGCTCCCGCCCCGGCGGCGGCCCCGGCGGCGAAGGTCAAGAAAAAGCCGCAGGTCGAGCTTTCCGGTGCGCAGAAGGCGGCGGCGGTCGTCGTCGCGCTGGGCGCGGAGAAAGCGTCTCTCCTTTATAAGTATATGGAACCGGAGGACGTCGAGCAGCTGACGCTCGAGGTTGCGCGGCTCGGTTTTCTGGATTCCGAGCAGACGGAGGAGATACTTACCGAGTTCTACCAGATGTGCATGACCAACAAGGCCGTGACGGAGGGCGGACTGGAGTATGCGAGGTCCGTTCTGGAGAAAGCGTACGGCGAGCAGATGGCGGACGACCTGCTGAGCAAGGTCACGAAGTCGCTGAAGAACCGCGAGTTCGCCTTCATGAACAAGGCGGACGTCAAATCCCTCTACTCCGCGCTGCAAAACGAGCGCCCGCAGACGATCGCGCTGGTGCTCTCCTACGTGGACGCGGAGAAGGCGGCCGGCGTGGTTGCCCAGCTTGACGAACAGAAGCAGATCCAGGTGGTGGAGAACATCGCCAAGATCGAAAGCGTCTCGCCGACCGCGATCAAGATCGTCGAGGCGGAGATGAGCAAGAAGTTCTCCAGCATCGTGACCAGCGCCAACGTCAAGGTCGGCGGCATTGATTATGTCGCGGACATTATGAACAGCATCGACAGGACCAGCGAGAAAAATATTTTCGACGGCCTGTCCGAGCACGATCAGGAGCTGGCGGACGAGATCCGCAAGCGGATGTTCGTCTTCGAGGACATCATCACCATGGACGACCGTTCCGTGCAGCGCTTCCTGCGCGACTGCGACCCGAGGGATCTGGTGCTTGCGCTCAAGGCGGCGAATACCGAGGTCGCCAACAAGCTCTTCAGCAACATGTCCACGCGTATGGCGCAGAGCATCAAGGACGATCTGGAGATCACGACGAATGTCCGTATCAGAGACGTCGAGGACGCGCAGCAGAGGATCGTCGAGATCATCCGCGATTTGGAGGAAAAGGGCGTTATTATCATACTAAAGGGCGGAAAGGACGATATCATTGCCTAACTTGTGGAAGTTCATCTCCCGTCCGAAGGTTGAGCCGTATCAGTTTTCCGACGCGGCTGAGCTGCTGACCGAGGAACCCGCCCCTCCGGTGGAGGAGACGGAAGACGTACCGGAAGCGGAGCTGGCCCATGAGCCGGCTCCGGTCCACGAGCCGACGGCGGCGAAGGAGCCGTCGAAGGCGGAGGGCGTGCGGTATGCGCAGGTACAGGCCGAGCAGATCGTGCTCGACGCGGAGCGGCAGGCGGACGAGATCCGGAAGCGGGCCGAACAGCAGGTGCAGGCGGAGCTGGAGGAGCTGCGGGAATCAGCCAGAAAAGAGGGCTGGGAAGCGGGCTATACCGAAGGCATGCGCGCGGGAGCTGTCCGGGCCGAGGAGGAAGGCAGAAAAAAATACGACGAGCATTGCAAGGCGCTTTCGGACGAGGTCCGGAAGTTTCTCGAGCAGGCGAACGCCGCCGCCGACCGTCAGATGGAGGACAACATCGACGAGCTTCGCGATCTGGCGATCGCCGTGGCGGAAAAGGTGATCTGCATCAGCCTGAAAAGCAGCTCCGAGATCATCGGGAGAATGATCCATGCGGCGATCGACAAGAGGAAGCGCCGCGAGTGGGTCAGGATCTATCTGGCGGAGTGCGATACCAGACACATGCAGCAGCTCTCCCCCGCGCTGTCCTCAGCGCTGGCCTCGCTTTCCGATCAGGTGCGCATCGTGCCTGTGGCGGACGACGAGCCGGGGACCTGCATCATTGAGATGCCGGATGAGATCATCGACGCCAGCGCGACCACGCAGCTCAACAATATCCGCGGCATGATCGCCGACGTTCCGACGGACGCGCCGCAGAACCAGTTCAGCTTTGGAGGAGGAGTCCCCAGCCGTGTTCCGCAACATGATTCGGCAGGTCTATAACGCGCAGACCTACAGCCTGACAGGGAAAATCGAAAATATCGTCGGCATGTCGATCGAGGCGTCCGGCGGTCATGCGGCGGTAGGGGATATCTGCCGAATCTATAACGGCGAGACCGGCAAGCAGATCAATGCCGAGGTCGTCGGATTTAAAAACAACCACATTCTTCTTATGCCCTATGCGGATATGGGCGGTATTTCCGCTGGAAACTTTGTCCGCAACACGGGCCGCCAGCTTACGCTGCAAATGGGAGAGTTCCTGCGCGGCAGGATCATCAACGCCCTCGGCCAGCCGCTGGACGGAAAGGGCGAGTTTGAAAACGGCGACCTCTTCTGCATCGGGGGAGAGCACATCAACCCCCTGCAAAGACCGCCGATCCGCGAGCGCATGGAGTTCGGCGTGAAGGCCATCGACGGAATGCTGACGATCGGTAAGGGACAGCGTATCGGTATTTTTGCCGGTTCCGGCGTCGGAAAGAGTACGCTGATGGGCATGATCGCAAAGAACGTCAAGGCGGATATCAATGTCATCGCGCTCGTCGGCGAGCGCGGACGAGAGGTGCTTGAGTTCGTACAGAAGGACCTCGGCGAGGAGGGAATGCGTCGCTCGATTCTGGTCGTGGCGACCTCGGACCAGCCGGCGATGCTTCGCATGAAGTGTCCGGGCGTGGCGACGGGGATCGCCGAGTATTTCCGCGATCAGGGCTACGATGTGCTGCTGATGATGGATTCGCTCACGCGTTTTGCCATGGCGCAGCGCGAGATCGGACTTGCGGTCGGCGAGCCGCCGGTGGCCAGAGGCTACACGCCCTCGATCTACGCGGAGCTTCCGAAGCTGCTGGAGCGGAGCGGCAATTTCGAGCGCGGCTCGATCACCGGAGTCTACACCGTTCTGGTGGAGGGCGACGACACCAATGAGCCGATCGCGGACACGGTGCGCGGTATCCTTGACGGACATATCGTGCTCTCCCGCGCTCTGGCGAACGCGAACCATTACCCGGCGATCAACGTCAACGCGAGCATTTCCCGTTTGATGAACGAGATCGTCTCTCCGGAGCATCGCCAGCTGGCATCGCGCATCCGCGATATCCTGAGCGTTTACGAGAAGAACGCGGACCTCATCGCCATCGGCGCGTATAAGCAGGGAAGCAACCGGAAGCTTGACTTCGCGCTTTCCAAGATCGACGCGGTCAACGCATTTTTGATGCAGGAGGTCGATGAATCGTTCTCCTATGAGCAATGCGTTGCGCAGATGCAGGAAGTGCTTCGGTGAGCACAGGGGAAGGAGAAGGTTTGAATGCAGCGGTTTCGTTTTTCCCTTAACACGGTCCTTGACTACAAGCAGCAGATCGAAGACGCGCTGCAGGGAGAATACAGCATGCTTCTGGCGAAGGTCCGCGCACAGGAGGCTCTGCTTGCGGAGCGCTGGGCGCAGTACCGCAGCTACGGAGCCGAGTACCGGGAGCAGTGCGAGAAGGGGCTTCCCATCAGCGACGTGCTGGTTTACCAGAGCGGTCTTCGCGCGCTCGAGCGGGAGATCGAGGAGGCCGCCGGCCTTCTGCGCAAGCTTGAGGAGCAGGCGGAGAAGAAGCGGGAAGAGGTCGTGGAGGCCAGAAAGGAAACGGCCTCGATCGAGAAGCTGAAGGAAAGAAAGCTGGAGGAGTACAACAAGCTCGCCGCCAAAAGCGAGGAGGCCGCCGTTGAGGAATTTGTCAGCGCGGTGCGCGTCCGACAGGCGGCGGTGCGGTAGGATCGGTCCAGACCGGCGGGAGACCGCCGTTTGGAATAGAAAATTCTGATACGGAAAGGAGGAAACAGAGATGGAACAGATCAACAATGCCGTGATGAGCCTGATACAGACGGTCGCGGCACAGCAGGCGAACAGCTCCGCCGCAGCGGAAAAGAGCGGATCGGGCGAGAAGTCCGGCAGCTTTAAGACGCTGCTGCAGGAGCGCAGAGAGAGCGGAGACGGTACGGAGCCGCGTGCAGCCGCAGCAGAGGACGGCAAGTCCGATGGGACGGCTGACGAGACGCAGCTGCCCGACGAGCTGGAGCTTCAAAAGCAGATGGCATGGGCGGCGCTGGAGCTTGCACAGACCCCGGTCGTCGTGGTGCAGAACGACGCGGTGCCGCAGACTGAGGCGGTGAACACGGTCGAAACGCTCGCCGCGGTGACGGTCGAGACGGCGGCCCCGGTGCAGGAGGCTCCTGCGGGAGCGGAGGTCCTGCCGACGGCGGACGCCGCGCAGGAGACGGTCGGAACGGAAACGGTCGTGCAGGACGCCGCGCCGCAGACGGTGCGGAGCACTGAGAGCGAGGGCGGGACCGCGCGGACGGATGCGGCGCCGGTCGAGACCGCCGCTCGGAAGAGCGCGGAGCGGACCGTGCCGCAGGACGAGGCCGAGCATGCTGAGAACGATCCCACGCAGGAGGAGCCGGGCGCTGAAACGCCGGTGTTCCGCGAGCTGCGCGATATCCCGGTCAAGGTCGGCGAGGCGCAGACCGCCGTGCGCTCCGGAAACGAAGCGGCTGAGGTGGAAAGCCAGATCGACAGCGCGATGGTTCAGGCGTTTAAGAGCGGCGAGAACCGGATCGAGCTTCAGCTCACTCCGGAGCATCTGGGCCGCATCAAGGTCGAGATGACTTGGGAGGCCGACGGCACGCTGCGCGTGGCTCTGCACGCGGAGAGCGACCACACCAGAGGACTGCTGGAGAAGGATGCGGCCGGGCTTCAGGCCCTTCTCAGCCGCAGCGCACAGCAGGAGGTCAAGGTCGAGCTGCCGGATCGGCAGGAGCATCAGCAGCTTTTCGAGGACGGTCGTCAGGGCGGTAACCGGCAGGGCCGACAGAGCCAACAGCAGCAGGAGCATCGGCAGAATGAGCAGGATTTCCTGCATCAGCTTCGCCTTGGCCTGATCCCGACGGAGGATGCGACTTAAAATCCGAAAGGAAGTGAATTTCAAATGAGCAGCTATATGGGCGATATTTCCAATATTATGTCCGCCAATTCCGCGAACCACCTTCCCGCAGACCTGAAGGTCTCGTCGAAGGAAAACGCGATGGGGCTGGACATGACCGACTTCCTCACCCTGATGGTGACGGAGCTGACCAACCAGAGCATCGACCAGACGGCGGATACCTCCGATATGCTCAACCAGATGGTGCAGATGCAGATGGTGCAGGCGCTGGTCAATATGACCGATGCTTCCGTTATGAGCTATGCCGCGTCGCTGGTCGGCAAGGAGGTCACGGTCGGACAGTACGATCAGGAAGGTAAATTGCAGGAGGTCGTCGGCGTCGTGACCGGCACGGGCACCTATAACGGAAATCAGGTGATATTTGTCGGCGACAAGTATTATCAGATGAGTGAAATTTTGGCGGTGGGCAAGCTTCCCAAGCAGCCGGAGCAGACGGAGGGTCCGGAGCAGCCGGAGGACACTGAGCAGCCGGAGCAGCCGGAAGGCTCCGAGCAGCCGTAACGCCTTTGCGGCGGAGGGGAAAGCCCCCTGAACGGAAGGTGATTTTGCAATGATGGAAAGGATATCCGGAAGACAGACGGAACGTCTGCCCCTGCAAAGCGGACAAAGCCGTGCGGTGAACGGCGCGGGCTTTCAGACGGCGCTGCATCGGGAGCTTTGCAAAACGGAGACACAGGAGGTCGCGTTTTCCAAGCATGCGATCTGCCGCGCTGAGGAGCGGGGGATCGAGATCACACCGAACCTGATCGACCAGCTCAAGGGCAGCATGATCCGCGCGCAGGCTAAGGGCGCGACAAACATCCTCGCGATGGACGCGGAAAAGGCGTTTATCATCAATGTGCCGAACGCCAAGGTGATCACGGCCATCACTCAGGATGAGATGAAGGAAAGCGTATTTACCAATATCGACGGCGCCGTGTTCCTGTAATACTACAGATGGCAGGACCGGTTTTTCGGAGGCTATCGCGTCTCACCCGATTGATGAGGCGCACACGGCGTCAGAACCGAAAGGAGACAGCTTAAAATATGACTGGATCAATGTACGCGGCAATTGCGGGTCTGCGGACCCACATGAACAAACTGAATGTTCTCGGCAACAATATCGCCAACGTCAACACCAGCGGATACAAGGCGCAGCGCACCGTGTTCCGCGATGCGCTGTACACCACCTACAGCGGCGGTTCCGACGGAACCGCGACCACCGGCGGCAGAAACCCCTCTCAGATCGGTTACGGCTCTCAGGTGGCGAGCATCGACCTGAACATGACCACCGGCACCTACGACCCCGGCAATCCCATGGACTGCATGCTCTATGGCGACGGCTTTTTCATGGTCGGCGACAAGGATATCGCCAAGGTCATCGACGCGCAGGACCCCACCACCTTTAAGAGCCTGAAGCTTACCCGCGTGGGCGACTTCAAGTTCGGCCCGGACGGCTACCTCGTCGATGGCAAGGGCAACGCGGTCTACGGCTTCCTGACCTACGGCACCACGGCGGACGGGAATCCCAAGGTCAGTGATCAGCTTGTGCCGATCCGTCTGCCGAGAATGGAAAAGGTCATCGTCAACAAGCAGACCGGCGCGGAGGCGACGAAGGCCGACGCAATGGATAACGGCAAGCTGAAGGACGAGTTCGAGTATTCCTACAAGGTCCGCTACCCCGTGGTGGAGGACGCCAATAACGTCGGCGCGGGCGGAAACGCCACGGCCATCCGTCTTGAGGATTATTGGCCGAAGGATGAGAACGGCGCTGACATCGTGGCGGACACCAACCCGCTTGCCTTCGCCCAGATCGACAGCATCAGCATCGACACCAAGAGCGGCCGCATTTCCGGTACGCTCAAGGATACCGATCAGCCGATCACCATCGGCTTCCTCGCCATCGGCAACGTCACCAACCCCGACGGCGTGACCCACGAGGGCGAATCTTACTACAGCTGCAGCGCGGGCGCGGGCGACCTGCAGGTCTCCATGCTCGGCGGCGTTGCGTCGGAGCTTGGGATCACCCACGTCAACGGCAGCCTTGCGAAGGACCCCAACGATCCCGACGCCGATGTGGAGCTCAGCCGCAAGGCCGAGATCGGCAGCGCCGGTACGACGACGCTGTACACCGGCGGACTGGAAGGCTCCAACGTGGACCTTGCGACCGAGATCTCCGAGATGATCAAGGCGCAGCGCGGCTATCAAGCCAATACCCGTATCATCACAGTGACAGACTCCATGCTCGAAGAGCTGGTCAACATGAAGCGTTAAGACCCCCGAAAGTAAACTTCGAATCAACGCGGGGCCGGTGAGGCGCTCAGGCGTCTCACCGGCCGGCGGGAAAGCGAGGAGAGTATGATCCTTTTGACGAAAAGAAACACGGAAAAGTTCCTTGTGAACCATTTGCAGATCGAATGCATCGAGAGCATACCCGAAGTGAAAATTACCATGATGAACCACGACTACTTCCTCGTCAGAGAGACGGTAAGTGAGATCGTTGATAAAATTGCGGAATACAACGCCAAGGTACAGGATATCCACCGTGAAATTACGGTGACTGACAAGCGTTAAGAGATAGAAAAAACACATCGGTCGGAGGGTGAACCCGGCTGAGGGGAGTATAGCGGTATGAACTTAAACTATATCATAGGCGTGCTGGGTGCGGTTATTGTCTGCATTTTCGGTATGGTGACCAGCGTTTCGCTGGTTCCGAATCTGGACATCACAGTCACATTCGGAAATCTGATCAACTTTTTTGACCCGGCAAGTATCCTCATCACCATCGGGTGTACGATCTTTGTTGTTGTGGCGAGCTTCCCCGGCAAAATGCTCAAGGCGATGCCCAAGCATTTCCGGATCATCCTGAACAACAAGCTCTTCGACCCCAAGCAGTATATCGACCAGCTGGTGGACCTTGCGCAGATCGCGAGAAAGAACGGTCTGCTTGCGCTGGAGGAGAAGGCGAACGAGCAGCAGGATCCCTTTTTCAGACAGGCGATCATGCTGATCGTGGACGCCTACGATCAGGACAAGGTCCGCAACATTCTTGAAAATGACATTGAGTGCATGTCCGCGCGTCACGAGGACGCCGCCGCCATGTACGACAAGGCTTCCTCGGTGGCGCCGGCCTTCGGTATGGTCGGTACGCTGGTCGGACTGATCAACATGCTCAAGGGCATGGACCTTGGCACGGGAAGCAACACCATCGGTTCCGACATGGGTACTGCGCTCATCACAACACTATACGGATGCATTCTGGCGCACATGTTCTTCGGCCCTATCGCAACGCTGCTGCGCAACCGCGATGAAGAGGAGGTCCTGTGCAAGATGATCATTGTCGAGGGCATCATGTCCATTCAGGCGGGCGAGAATCCCAAGTTCCTCCGTGAGAAGCTGCTGACCTACATGTCGCAGAAGCAGCGCGAGATCTCCGCGGAGGGCGCGGAGAAGTAAACGGGCAATGGACGGGACCCGAAACAGCGGGACGTACGGAAGAACGGGGGAGTGACCTTGAAGAGAAAAGCAAGAAGCGGCGGCGGCGCAAATTGGATGGATACATACGGAGACATGGTGACGCTTCTTCTCTGCTTCTTTGTATTGCTTTATTCCATGTCTACCATCAGCGAGGATAAGTGGAAGGCTCTGGTTATGAGCTTCAATCCGATGGCTGTGGAGACGCCGACCGAAACGCCGGGCGGAGACGGCCCCAACGCGGATCAGGACAGCGAGGGAGGAACGCCGATCACCACACAGGCGCAGATCGACCAGGACATAGAGGAGCTTTATCAGCAGCTCAAGCAGCTGGCGGCTCAGCAGGAGGGAACGGAGGGACAGATCTCCGTTACCAAGGGTGACGGCAAGGTGTTTATCGCGTTTAATCAGGCGGTCTTCTTCGACGGAGACAGCCCGGTCCTGCGCGAGGACAGCAAGCCGGTGCTCGACGCGGTGAGCGATATGCTCAGCAAGGCGGCGCGGTCGATCGACGAGGTGCGCGTTCTCGGGCACACGGCACAGGCCACGCCCAACGAGCTGAACAACCCGAGGACGGACCGTACGCTTGCCAGTCTGCGCGCGACCAACGTCGTGATCTATGTGCAGGAGAACTGTACGCTCGACCCCGCAAGGCTTGTGAGCGAGGGGATCGGTCAGTGGCGGCCCGTGGCGGATAACGACACCTCGGAGGGACGCGCGAAGAATCGCCGTGTGGAAATGATCGTGAGCGGGCGGAATCTGGAGAACGAGCTCAAGGAGGGCCTTCAGCAATACGAAGCATAGGCAAGGCGCGCCCGAGAGTATGAGCGGTGTGGGCAGCCGGATTTGTCAATAGAGTGTGTGAGGGAATTTCATGGCAGAAGTATTATCACAAAGTCAGATTGACGCTCTGCTAAACGCGGTTCGCAGCGGAGAAAAAGATTTGAATCAACCGGCTGAAGAGCAGGAAAAGAAATACCGAAAATACGACTTCAGCAGTCCGAGAAAATTTACCAAGGATCGCATAAAAATGCTTAACGGCATTTTTGACAACTACTCCCGCATTATCAATTCCCGCCTGAATGCGAGGCTTCGCGCGAATTGTGAGATCACGGTCGAGAGTATTGAGGAGCAGCGGTTTTACGAGTTTTCCAATGCGCTGACGGAGGGAGACGTTCTGGCTCTCGTCGATGTTTCCATCAAGGATAAGGCGCAGGGAGAGCCGCTGATGTTCTTCCTTTCGACCCCGACCGCGTTGAGCATGATGGACCGGCTGATGGGCGGCGAGGGCTCGGTGGACGAGACCCTTCCCGGAGATTACGCCTACACGGATCTGGAGCTTCAGCTGTATGAGGATCTGGTGAGCGACATGGTCTCCGTGATGGGCGGCAGCTGGGAGAATTACATTCCCATAGAGTTTTCCTACAGCAAAACCGACGTCAATCCGACGCTCAGCCAGATTATCGGTCTGGACGAGATCGTGATCATCGTCGATATGAGAATGCAGTTCACCAATATCTCCGGACGAATGAGCATCTGTCTTCCGGGCGAAATGCTGACAAGCATTTTCGCGGAGATCAGCCGGGAAAATCCGGTCCGCAAGCTGGCCTCTGAGGATAATTCGGAAGAGATCTTCGATAAGCTGCGCGATTCCAGTCTTGAGATCATCTCGATCCTGGGTCAGACAAGGCTTTCGCTGAACGACATCTACCATTTGAACGTGGGAGATGTGATCGATCTGGGCTGTTCCAAGGAATCGTCGGTCTATCTGGACATTGGCGGTTACCACTGGTTTACAGGTAAAATGGGTACCCATAAGAAAAATATGGCCGTGAAAATAGACGAAGTATGCTATCAGGCCGAACAAAGGAGTGAATAGGCGAATGGACAAAGAACTGTTTAACTCGATGGAATTGGATGCTATCGGGGAAATGATGAATATCAGCCTTGGCTCCTCGGCTACCGCGGTCTCGAACATGCTGGACCACAGAGTTGATATTACGACGCCGAAGGTTTTTGTGGTCCCGGTGAAGGATTTTACGCTCGGCAAGCTTGAGCCGGCCATGGGTGTGGAGATCAAGTACGTCGAGGGCCTGGAGGGCAGCAACATCATGCTGCTGCGCAGGAGCGATATCAAGGTGATCGTCGATATCCTTATGGGAAGCGAGACCACCGATGAGGAGTTCGAGCTTAACGAGCTGACCATCAGCGCCGTCTGCGAGGTTATGAACCAGATGATGGGCGCGGCCTCGACGGCGATGTCGGACTTTCTCGGATACCCGGTCAACATCTCCACGCCGGTCCCGTTTGAGCTGGAGAATATTGACGACTTTAAGAAGAACCATCTTCCCGCCGGGGCGGAGACCATCGTTGTGGTCCGGTTCTCACTGAAGATCGAGAACGCGCTTGAGAGCGAGTTTATGAACGTCATGAGCGTCGATCTGGCGAAGGAACTGCTCAGAGGTCTCGGACTCGGCGACGAGGAAGAGGCTCCCGCGCCGGCTCCGGCTCCGGAACCCGCACCGGCCCCCGCACCCGCTCCCGCGCCCGCTTCGGAGGGCGACGGCGGAAAGCTCAGTCAGGACGAGATCGAAAAGCTTCTGGCGGGGAACGCGGGCAGCGCTCAGCCGGCCCCGGCTCCCGCTCCCGCGCCCGCTTCGGAGGGCGACGGCGGAAAGCTCAGTCAGGACGAGATCGAAAAGCTTCTGGCAGGGAACGCGGGCGGCGCTCAGCCGGCTCCCGCACCTGCTCAGCAGCCCGCGCCCGTTATGCAGCAGCCCGCTCCGCAGCCGGTCATGCAGCAGCCGCCGGTTCAGGCCGCTCCCGCGGCTTCGGCACAGGCTCCGCAGGGGATGCCCGCAGGGGCGGTCCCTCCCATGGGCGGCTATATGGGCTACCCGCCGCAGATGTACTACCCGCCGTATCCGTACGGCTATCCGCCGCAGCCTGAGCCGAAGGTCATCAACACCAAGCCCGTCGCCATGCCGGAGATGGATCTGCTTGAAACGCTCGGCAAGGAGCAGGCGCAGAACCTTGAGCTGATCATGGAGGTCCCGCTGCAGGTGACGGTGGAGATCGGCCGTACGCAGTGAAAGGTGCAGGAGATCCTCGAATTTTCCAAGGGCTCTCTGCTGGTGCTTGACAAGCTCGCGGGCGATCAGGTGGACCTCTTCGTGAACGGGAAGTGCGTCGCAAAGGGCGACGTGGTCGTGATCGACGATAACTTCGGCGTTCGCATCACCGAGATCGTACAGGGCTCCGTTCTGGAAGAAAAGGCTAAGAAATGATTTTGCCGGAATCACGGCTGCCTGTTAAAAATAGCATTTAACTAAACAGTTTTGAAAAGGATGGAAACAGTCATGGCTAAAAAGATTTTACTGGTTGACGACGCGGCGTTCATGCGGAAAATGCTGAAGGACACGCTCAGCAAGAACGGCTATACGGATCTCCACGAGGCTGTGGACGGCGCGGACGCGGTGGAAAAGTTCAGCGAGCTCAAGCCGGATCTGGTCATCATGGATATCACGATGCCCAATATGGACGGTCTGGAGGCCCTGAAAGCCATTCGCGCCAAGGACAACGGCGCAAGCGTCGTCATGTGCTCCGCGATGGGTCAGGAGAGCATGGTTATGGACGCGGTTCGTTCCGGCGCCAAGGACTTTATCGTTAAGCCCTTCAAGCCCGACCGCGTGCTGAAGACTGTCAACACGATCCTGGGCGCTCCTTAACAAAATGCCCGGCGACGTTCTCTACATCCTCTGGGTCCTTCTCTGCACGGTCGCGATTTTGGGACTGTGCTACTGGGTCACGCGGCGTATGGCCGGCTTTTCCGTGCCCGGCCGCTTCGCGGCGGGAAGGAGCGGAGAGCGGCTGGAGATCCTTGCGAAGATCTCCGTCGCGAAGGATCAGTCGCTGCTCGTGGCGTCGGTCGGAAAGCGGTGCTTCCTTCTTGGATGCGCTGCCGGCGGCATCTCGCTTCTGGCGGAGCTTTCGGAGGAGGAGGCCGCGCTGTGGCGGAGCAGCGGCGGTCAGGAGGAAAAAACCGCACAGAAAAGCTTTAAAGATGCGGTAAACGCAATTTTACACCAGAAAGTGCAGAGGTGAGAAAAAGGTGACCGAAAGCCTGATCAATGTCAATGGCGAAAACGTGCAGGCGTTGGAGATCCTGTTTCTGACCACGATGCTTGCCCTGCTTCCCTCGCTGCTGGTGATGATGACGTCCTTCACCAGATATATCGTTTCCTTCTCGTTTCTGCGTACCGCGATCGGCACGCAGCAGACGCCGCCCAATCTGGTGCTGGTCGGCATGGCGCTGTTTTTGACGCTGTTCACCATGTCGCCCGTGCTTTCCCAGATCCGGACGGAGGCGTATGAGCCGTATACGCAGGAGGAGATC
>CAKTJA010000007.1 GCA_934567115.1 uncultured Oscillospiraceae bacterium | reverse complement strand
CTCATGTTCGTGCCCGTGTCACCGTCCGGAACGGGAAACACGTTCAGGTCGTTAATGCTCTGCTTCTCCCTCGCGATCGACGCCGCGCCAAAAAGCAGCATCTCCTGAAAAACAGGGCCGGTTATAATATCGTGCATGGGAAACGTTCCTCCTCTTTTCACATGGTCATGCTGTCCACGCAGACGTTTACGCCGCGCACGACCGCACCGGTATTCTCGGCCACAAGATAGCGCACCTGCCCGATGATGGCCCGGCACACCGCCGAAATGTTCACCCCATGCTCCACGATAATATGAAGCTCTATGGATATCTCGTTGTCTTCGTGCTGCGTGATATGCACGCCCTTGCTCATCGCCTCGCGGCGCAGCAGGTGGACCAGCCCGTCCGTCATCGAACGGTACGCCATACCCTTGACGCCAAAGCAGCTCGTCGCCGCCGCGCCGGTAATGCTGGACAGCGCCGCGTCGCTGACGAGTATGCCGCCCTTCTCATTCTGAAGCTTTATCATAATCGCGCATCCTTTCTGCAAAGCTGCGTTCCCGGAACTCCGCTTTTTCCTTCTATGGAACCAATGCTATTATATACGATGCGCGCGGGAATAACAAGAGGAACTTGCCGCGCCGCCCGCGCGGCTCCTTCCAAATTTGTTAAATTTTCGCTCCGTTGCACGCAAAGATGCTTCAAACCGCCGGGAAACCGCCTAATTATAACAGCGCCCCTCTCCGCGCCGTTTACTCTATTCTATCAGCGCCGCGCTGCGCGCGGCACGGAAAGCGAGGTTCATTCCATGACCACTACCCCTAATTATCAGCTGCCCACATGGGAAAAATCCGACCGCATCATGATGGACACCTTCAACGGCATGACCGCCGCGATCGACACCGCGATCAAGACAAACGCCACCGGCCTTGCCAACGAAACTAAGGCCCGCAAGTCCGCCGACACCACCGAGACCAACGCGCGCACCAAAGCCGACGCCGACGAAAAATCCGCGCGCGAGGCCGCTGACACCGCCCTCGGCACCCGCATCACCAACGAGGCCACCGCCCGCGCCAACGCCGACACCACCGAAAAAAACGCGAGAGTTAAGGCCGACGCCGACGAGGTGACCGCCAGAACCAACGCCGTCTCCGCCGAGGCCACCGCCCGCGCCAACGGCGACACCGCCGTTCGCAGCGCATTCCCGATGGTCAAGCTGATCGACAAGACCCTTACCGCCGCAGAGAATCACACTGTGCTCGACTTCAGCAAAATCAACCTCAATTTGTATTACAAGCTTGAGGTTTACATCTACTCCGTCGGCGGCTATTACACCATGCTTTTCAACAACAATTCGGAAAAGGTGTACCGCGTGGCCGGCAGTACCCAAAACCACATTTTTCGCGGCGGCTGCGGCCCGGGAATGACCAATGCCGCCATCGTCACCATCACCGGTATGGGAATGACCTACCTTCACGCCGCTGTTTTTACCGGCCTCGGCACCGTGGACTACCCCAAAATGGAAGGCTACAGCATGAATCTGAACAAGGCCGCGCTGAAAACCATCGACCTGATCGCCGACGCGGGAAACGGCAGTCCCTCCCCCGGCGCGGGAAGCCGTATCGTCGTTTACGGGACAAAGCTTTGACGCACGGACAAAAAGACCCGCTCCTTACGGAGCGGGTCTTTTTTATCTCAGCTCATAAGAGCTTCGATGCTTTGGTTTTCAAATTCCCGACTTACTTAACAGCCGTGAAATCGTTGACCAGAGTGTTGTAGGAAGCGGTCGCGACGACCTTCCACTGAGCGGAGCTGGGCAGCGTGGTAGCAGCGGTAGCAGTGAAGGTACCATCGGAAGCCGTGGTAGCAGTGGTGCTCTTGATCTCGTAGACCTTCCAAGCGTTGTCAACCCACTGAGAGATCTCGAAGGAGACCTTAACCTCAGCGCCATCAACGTTGCTCGTGCCATCCTTCAGGGTCAGACCGTTCAGGGAAACAGAGCCGCTGCCGAGAGCGATGGTGGCGGAACCACTGAAGTCATAGTTGCTGACAGGACCGGTGGAGTTGCCAGCGACTTCCTTGATGAAGACGTAGTTCACCTCGTTGTTGTCAATGTTGTACCAGACCTGATCGTTGCTGTCCTTAGCGATAGCATTGATGGAGGAGGTCAGGATCTCATTGTTGGTGTTGATGTAGAACACCTTAACATCCTTGGTGAAGTTGTAGTAGCTGCCGCCGATGCCGATGACGCCGTTCTTGTTGGCCTCAGTGCCAACGGCGTAGTAGGACAGAGCGGTACCGAGATCAGCAATACCGTCCGCATTGTAGGAGATGGTATTGTAGACAGCGGGCCTGCCGCCGGCGCGCAGGGTAGCAGCGGAGCTGGTGGAGACCTTCAGCTTGGTGATCTCGCCGTCGATGATGGCGTCGTACTCATAGTAGCTGCCGATCTTGCCATCCTCGGTCACCTTGACGCTGGACTTGTAGAAGACGAAGATGGTCTTGGTGGAGGTCACGTCAACATAGTTCTCAGCGTCGATGAAGACGACGGTCGCGCAGACGGCGTTGGTCTCAACATAGGAGTTGACCTTAACAGCCGAGCTGACAGTACTCTTGAGAACGATGGTGGGGACTTCCTTGATACCGGTGTAGACATTGTAGTCGCCGGTGGAGTTCTTCACGAGGAAGATGGTCTTGCCGTTGGCCTTGAGCGCGTCGCCGGAGCCGAACGCGGCGTTCATGGTGCCGTTGCCGTTGGTCACGAGCGTGGTGTTAGCAGCGCTGGTGGTCTTAACCGTGGAGACCTCAGTGACATTGTACTTGCCGTTGGAGCTGATGGTGTAGCTGACAATGTCGCCAACCTCAAGCAGGTTTGCGCCGGAACCCATAGCGGTGGAATCGCTCGAGAGAGTCACGTCCTTGGTGGTGCCGTCGGTGAAGAGCAGCTGAGCCACATAGTCGGTCCTGTAGGTGCCGCTGCTGTTAGCGAGCTTGGTGACGACAGCGTAGGCCTTGAAGCCGTTGTCATCGATGTCGATGACGTAGCCGTACTTGTCAAGAACGATCTTGACGTCAACGCTGCGGTTCATCAGGCTGCTGGAAGCAGTGCCCGCGATCAGGTTGGAGTACTTGTAGGTGGTGCCGCCGACGGTGGCGCTCTTGTCGGTGACGTAGTTGGTCAGGGCGCCGGTGATCGCAGCGGGAGCAAGCTCAACATTCTTGATGCCGGTGTCGCCAACCTTGTTGGAGTAGGTGTAGAGCACGACGTCGTCCATCTTGTAGGCGTCAGTGTCATAGTTGCCGTTCACATCGCCGGAGCGACGGGGAGCAATCGTGACATAGGCGTCCTTGGAAGCGGTGGCGGGATAGACGGCCGCGACATCACCGATGTGCCAATTCACAACGGCGATGATGACGTTACCGGTGATGGTGTCGTAGTAGACGTGGGTCTCAGCGCCGTTGCCGCCGACTTCGTCAGTGCTGTCCTTGGTGAGCAGCTCGTTGGCCTGCTTCACACCGTCGATGTAGTAGGAAGCGCTGGTAGCGGTGCCCAGACCGAGATCCTTGTAGATCTGGCCCTTCTCAGTCTTAGCGGTGTAGAGCTTGTCAGCAGTGTCGGCATAAGTGCCAACCTCCTGGCCCTTCCACATCCACTGGCTGGCGGGACGAGAGAAAGCGTCGGTGGTGCTGTGCAGGACCAGCTTGGGATAGTACTGCTCAGCGAACTCAACGATGTAGAGACCGTTGTTGCTGTTCAGGGTGTTGGCATAGATGGTCTGAGTGCTGACCTTGGTGGAAGTGGTCTTGAAGTCCGCGTTGGAAGCGCCGATGTTGATGGTCGCACCGTTGACGGACAGGCTGCCGCCCTTGTTCTCATACTCGACCAGAGGAGCCTTCAGGCAGTTAAGAGCCATCTGAGCGGCCTCTTCACGGGTGATGGTGGCGCGGACGCTCTTGTCGCCCATGCCGTTGAACAGGTCGTTGGACTTGGAAGCAGCGAGCTTGGAGACGTTGATCTCCCAGTCGGAGCCGACGAAGCCCTCGATCTGAGCGTCATAGCCGAGAGCGCCGAGCAGCATCTTAGCGAACTGCAGGCCGGTCAGCTTGCCGTCGGGATCGAACTTGCCGTCGCCCACACCAGCAACGATGCCGGCGGAAGCGCAGTAGTCAACGTAACCGGCAGCCCAGTTGGTCTTGGCAACGTCGGTGAACTTGCCGGAGCCAACCAGAGCCTCAGCGGTCTCGTTGCCGAGGGTCAGGTAGGAGATGATCTTCGCGGCCTGAGCACGAGTCAGGTCGGCCTTGGGGTCGAACTTACCGTCGGAGCCAACGAGGACACCGATGGCGTTCATCACGTCCACAGCTTCTTTATAGTCGATGTCCTTGGCATCGCTGAAAGAAGCTGCGTTGCTGATGGTGACGAGGGACATGGACATGACCAGCGCCAGCACCAGAGCGAGTAACTTTTTCATATAATGTTACTCTCCTTTCTGAAATTTCCGCCTTGCAGCGGATTTGTGTGTCAGACTTCGGCGGGCCGGGGCACCTCTCGGTCCACTTACCGTGGCATGCCGTTCCCGTAACTGAACCGGGAACACGCCCTGCCTTCCTCCGTCTGCACGCATATCTTACACCCTGACTTTCCCTTCGTCAACGGCTTTGCCTCATTTGTAACTCAGCTGTAACATTCCCGCAATTTTGTTACAGCGGCGGAAAATTTTTCCGATCCGGGCGGCGCGGCGAAACGCAGGGAACGCCCGCATGCGAGGCTCCGCGGAGGTGTCCCATGTGATAAAAACGGATATTTTCCGAATTTTAAGAATGTCAGAAAGCTCGTTCGACGGATAAAAATCGGATTTTCGAAACAAGGAGGACCCTCCCAATCGGCGGGAGGGCCCTCTTTTTCATTAAGGTCGTTTCACGCTTTGCGTGCGGAAAGCCGCAGCCTCAGCACTTCTCGAACACGGTGGCGACGCCCATGCCGCCGCCGATGCAGAGCGTGGCGAGGCCCTTCTTCGCCTCGGGACGCTTGAGCATCTCGTGCAGGAGCGTGACGATAATGCGCGCGCCGGACGCGCCGACGGGGTGGCCGATGGAGATCGCGCCGCCGTTGACGTTGACCTTGCTCATATCGAAGTTCAGCTCGCGCGCGACGGCGATGGACTGCGCGGCGAAGGCCTCGTTGGCCTCGACCAGGTCGATGTCCTCGATGGTCACGCCGGCCTTCTCCATCGCCTGACGGGAAGCGGGGACCGGGCCGACGCCCATAATCTTCGGGTCAACGCCGCCCTGACCCCAGCCGATCAGCTTCGCCATGGGCTTGAGACCGTACTTCTTCACGGCCTCGCCGGAGGCGAGGACGATCGCGGCGGCGCCGTCGTTGATGCCGGAGGCCTGACCGGCGGTCACGCGCTGGACATGCTTGCGGGCGTCCGCCTCGTGGATCCCGGTGGGCTCAAAGGTGTGGACGATCTGATCCTCCACGCCGTCGGGGCCGACGGGGAACGCGCCCTTCAGCTTCGCCATGCCCTCCATGGACGCGCCGGCGCGGGGGAACTCGTCGCGCTTGAACTCGACGATCTCCTTCTTGACCTTCACGGGAACGGGAACGATCTCGTCGTCGAATCTGCCAGCGGCCTGCGCGGCCTCGGTCTTCTGCTGGGAGGCGGCGCCGAAGGCGTCGAGCTCCTCGCGGGTGATGCCCCAGATGTCGCAGATGTTCTCGGCGGTGGTGCCCATATGATAGTTGTTATAGGCGTCCCACAGGCCGTCCTTTATCATGGTATCGACCAGCTTCTTGTCGCCCATGCGGGCGCCCCAGCGCGCGTCGGGCGCGGCATAGGGGGCGGCGCTCATGTTCTCCGTTCCGCCGCACACGACAATGTCCGCGTCGCCGGCGAGGATGGCGCGTCCCGCCTCGATGACGGACTTCATGCCGGAGCCGCAGACCATGCCGACGGTGTAGGCGGGAACGGAATAGGGCAGACCCGCGCCGACGCCGACCTGACGCGCGACGTTCTGGCCAAGGCCGGCGGTGAGGATGCAGCCGAACATCAGCTCGTCAACATTCTCCGGCGCGACGTTCGCGCGGCGCAGCGCCTCTTTGACGACGATCGCGCCCAGCTCGGGGGCGGAGACGTTCTTCAGGGAGCCGCCAAAGGAACCGACGGCGGTACGGCAGCAATTCACGACATACAGTTCTTTCATGTGGGAATCTCCTTTATTATCATATAGTTTTCCGCTGGGATCGGTTGCTTCTGTTTTCGCTTCGATTATACACAGCAGCGCATGAAAAATCAACTGCAAAATTTCATTTTCGCACGCGCTTTGTGACGCTTTTCCTGCATTCCGTTAATAAATTAACAGCCTTGCAGCATTTCCTGCATCGTTATCCGTTCTCTCCGCTCTCCTGCCCGTCTTCCGCCGTTTCGCCGTCCGTGCTTCCGCCGGCGTTTCCGTCAGCCGCGCCGCCAGTCTCTCCATCGGTTTCGCTGTCGGTCTCCCCGCTGTCCGAGACGGCGGCGTTAAAGGCCTCGTAGACCGCGCGCACGTCGAGCGCCTCCACCAGCGGATTCATCTCGACCACGGCGTTCTCCATGCCGCTCTCCAGCAGCTTCTCCAGATAGCCGCCGCGCACGGCCTCGATCGCGGCCTCCTTGTCCAGCGGCTTGCGCAGGATGATGTGATAGCCGTAAAAGCCCTCGACCGGGTCGCAGATCTCGCCCTCCGCAAGCGCGGCGGCCGCCTGTTCGAAGCTCTCGTCCATCTGACCGGAGCCGAAGGTGTAGCCCTCCGGATTTGCCGCGCGGCCCGAATCCTCGCTGTACTCGTCGGCAAGCTGCGCGAAATAGCCCGCAAGATCGTCGCCCGTATAGGCGTCCAGCTTCGCCTTCAGCTCATCCGCCAGCGCCTTCTTCTGTGCGATCGTCTCCTCATCCAGATCCTCATAGGTGGACAGGTCCTTCGTCGCCAGCAGAATGTGATCGGCGGTCATATAGCCCTGCTCGGCGGCATAGGCCAGAAGCTCGTCGTCCGTGGGGTTGAGGCTGCTGCCCTCGGTCGCGGCAAGCTCGCTGAGCGCGTCGTAAAGATAGTCGGACCGGCACATGCGGTCATAGGTGTCCTCGCGCAGTCCGATCTTCGCAAGCTCGTCGTAATAGGCCTCCTCGCCGCCAAGCTCCTCCATCAGCTCCGCGCGCTGCTGCGCAAGCTGCTCGATGTCCTCGGCGTCAAGCTCCACGCCGTTCTCCTGCGCAAGCTTCTCGATCACGATGAAGCTCTTCACATTGTCCAGCGCGGACGCCTTCACCGCGTCAAGCATGGTCTCGCCCTCTTCAAGCTCCATGTCCCAGTCGAACGCCATGCCGTACATGCTCATGAAGCTCTCCATATAGCTGGCCGTGTAGCAGAGGTTGTAAAAATACATGTCCATCGGGACCTCGACGCCGTCCACCTTCATTGCGACAGCGTCGGGCGCGATCCCGGTCGCCTCATAGCAAAGCCCTTCCTTGAGCTTGCCTCCGTCAAAGCCCTTGCCGCCCGCGCCGCCGCAGGCGGTGAGCGAAAGGGTCAGAGCAAGCGCGAGCGCCGCCGTCAAAATTCGTTTCATGATCGTTGTCTCCTCTTTCTTCTCAGAATTGGTTTTTATAGTACACCGCCGTTCCCGGCGACGACCGCGAAAATCATGCGCCCTCAGCCGGCGCGAGCTGCTCAACCAGCTCAAGCGAGGACTTGAGCGCGTCCTCTCCCCCGCTCAGGCGCAGGGAAAGCTTCGGCTCCGTCCCGGCGGAAAGGGTCAGCCGCCGCCGGTTGCGTCCCTGCGTGCAAAGCCGCATCACCGCCTCGACCGGCATCTCTCCCCCGAAGGTGAAGGCGACCGTATCGCCGTGCTGCCGGATGTCCCGGATCCCCGCCGCAGCCGCGGCGCAGCGCAGCAGCGCCACGTCCAGCAGCGCCAGCGCGCTTGCCGGCGGCTCCCCGTAACGGTCGAGCAGCTCGTCGAGCAGCTCCTGCGCCTCCTCGCGTGTGCGCAGCCCGGCGATGCGGCGGTAAATATCCATGCGCTGCCCTGGCGAGGGAACATAGTCCTCCGGCAAGTTGGCCGACACCGTAAGGTCCGCCGAGCAGCCGGCGCGCTCGGTCTTCTTAACGCCGCGCTCCTCCAGGACCGCCTCCTCCAGAAGCTGTAAATACATGTCGTAGCCCACGCTCATCATGTACCCGGACTGCTCCGGGCCGAGCAGATTGCCCGCGCCGCGTATCTCAAGGTCCCGCATCGCAATGCGGAAGCCCGAGCCGAATTCTGCGTATTCGCGGATCGCGGTCAGGCGCTTGGCGGCGACCTCGGTGAGAATTTTTCCGGGACGGTAGGTCATATACGCGTACGCGCGGCGCGCGCTGCGTCCGATGCGCCCCCGGATCTGGTGCAGCTGGGCAAGGCCGAGCCGGTCCGCGTCCTCGATGATCAGCGTGTTGACATTCGGAATGTCGATGCCGGTCTCGATGATCGTCGTACACACAAGCAGCTGCGTCTCGCCGTCGGAAAAGCGCTGCATCACCGTGTTCAATCCCTTTTCGTCAAGCTTCCCGTGGGCGACCGCGATGCCGACCCCGTCGCCCAGAAGCTGGCGGAGCTTGGCGGCGCAGCGGTCGATGGTCTCCACCCGGTTGTGGAGGTAGTAGACCTGCCCGCCTCTGGAAAGCTCGCGCCGAACGGCCTCTGCGATCACGCCCCAGTCGTGCTCGAGCACATAGGTCTGCACCGGCTGGCGGTCCTGCGGCGGCGTCTCGATGGCCGACATGTCCCGCAGTCCCGAAAGCGCCATGTTCAGCGTGCGCGGGATGGGCGTCGCGCTCAGCGTGAGCGTATCCACCTGACGCGAGAGCTCCTTGAGCTTTTCCTTGTGCGACACGCCGAAGCGCTGCTCCTCGTCGATGACGAGCAGCCCCAGATCCTTGAAGCGCAGCCCCTTTTGCAGCAGCGAGTGCGTGCCGATCAAAAGGTCGAGCTTCCCCTCGGCCGTATCCTGAAGGATCTTCTTTTTCTGCGCCGGCGTCCGAAAGCGGCTGAGCACCCCGATCGTCACCGGGAAGCTTCGAAACCGGTTGAGCGCCGTCGCATAGTGCTGCTGCGCGAGCACGGTCGTCGGCACGAGGATCGCAGCCTGCTTCCCGTCCAGCACGCACTTCATCACCGCGCGCAGGGCGACCTCCGTTTTCCCGTAGCCCACGTCGCCGCAGAGTAGCCGGTCCATGGGCGCGGGACGCTCCATGTCGCTTTTGATCTCGGCGACGGCGCGCAGCTGATCGTCCGTCTCCTCATAATCGAAAGCGTCCTCAAACTCGCGCTGCCACGCCGAGTCCGGCGAAAAGGCATAGCCCGGGCGGCGCTGCCGCTCTGCGTACAGCTGGATCAGTCCCTTGGCAAGGTCCTTCGCCGCCGCCCGCGCGCGCGACTTCGCCTTCGTCCAGTCCGTCCCGCCAAGGCGGTTGAGCCTGACATGCTCGCCGTCGTCCTCTCCCCTGCCGCCGATGTATTTCGACACAAGGTCAAGCTGCGTCGCGGGAACATACAGGCTGTCGCTCCCGGCGTAGGCGATCTTGATATAGTCCTTGTCTGCGCCGTCCACGCGGATGCGCTCCATCCCCACAAAGCGGCCCACGCCGTGATGCTCGTGAACCACAAGGTCGCCCGGCGTGAGATCGGTGTAGGACTGGAGCCGCTGCCGTCCGCTCTCCTTCTTCGGCCGGACGGGACGCGCGGACGTTCTTCCGGAAACCGGGGCGGTAAGCTGTCCCTCCGTAAGGATCACAAGGCGGAGCTGCGGATACTCGCAGCCCGCGCTCAGCGCGCCAAGTCCGATCGCCGCCTCCCCGGCGGCGGGCAGCGTCCGGTTTTCAAGGTCGAGCCGGGCGTGAACACCGCGCTCGTCCAGCAGACGCTGAAGATTTTTCCCCCGCGCCGCGTTTCCGCACAGCACCAGCACGCCGCTGCCCGCGGCAAGATAATGCTCCATGTCCGCCGCAGCCGTCTCAAGGCTCCCGCCGTAGGAGGGCAGCTGACGCGCGTTAATGCTCAAAAGCGCCCTCGGCGGCATCAGATACCGAGAGGTCGGCAGACTGTCGCACTGCACGACCGGGAAGGCCCGCAACCTCCGCGTCAGCTCCTCCGTGTCGATCGTCAGCGCGGCGAAGGGACCGGCGAGAACGCCCTCCTCAAGAAGCTGCCTCACGTCCTCGCCCTGCTCGAAGGCATAGCCTCCCGCCCGCTCGAGCACGCGTCCGCTCTCGCTAACAAGCACCAGCGTCCCCGGCGGGAAGTAGTCCGCCGCGCAGGAGACGGTCGGATACGCCGCCGCAAGGCAGCGGTCCGCCCCGTCGAGCGGAAGCCCCTCGCGCAGCCGATCCATGTCCCCGCGCAGCACGGCGGCGTTTTTTTCCGTCCCCGCCTTCTTTTCCAGCTGTGAGAGCGCATGCTCCATCCGCGCGAGCATCGCGTCCCGTCCGCCCTCCGCCGCGTCCGGAAGCAGCTCCGTTGCCGGCAGCACGGTCAGTGAATCTATGTTCTTGGTGCGCCGCTGCGTCGCAACGTCAAACTCGCCCATCGCGTCGATCTCGGTGTCGAAAAACTCCACGCGCACAGGGCTTCCCATCGGCGGATACACGTCCAGTATCCCGCCGCGCACGGCAAACTGCCCCGCGCCCTCGACCTGCGCGGTGCGCACATAGCCCGAGGCGCTCAGCCGCCCCGCCAGCACATGAAGATCGTACTCGCCGCCAAGCCGCAGCGTAAGCACCGCGTCGCGCAGCGCGGTCGGCGGAGGCGTTCTCTGGAGCAGTCCGTCCACCGCCGCCACGACGATCTCCGCCTTTCCGAACGCCATGCGGCACAGCGCGTCCAGCCGCTCCTGCTCAAAGCTGTGGGACGCGGACACCCGGGCGCGCAGCCTCCACTCGCGCGCGAAGAGCGCGACAGGCTCTTCCCCGGTCAGCACGGCGAGGTCCGCCGCCATGCGCCGGACCTCCTGCTCGTCGGCGCAGAGCACGGCAAGCGGGCGGCCCGTCCTGCGGCGCAGCGCGGCGGCGAGCATCGCGCGGTGCACGCCGCTGACGCCCGAGACCGCCGCCGGCCCCGTGCCGAAGCGGACGATCTGCTCCAGCTCGCCGACCTCCGGCAGGGATGCGATCAGCCGGGCAAGCTGTTCCATTCCGCCCTCAACTCCTTTCAGCAGCACATAAAAGGGCGCAGAAGCCCCTTGTCGGAGCGATCTGTCCCCCCACGCGGTCATTCTCTCTTTAAATAAAGGATTTCTCCTCCGGTGAGTATACTACGCCGAAGGAGAAATGTAAATGAACGAATGATAAACTTTTTATGAGCGTCCGCTCATTCTTCTTTCCGGAACGCAAGATAAACGCCGAAAATGCCGCTCGCCAGCGCGGCGTATTCCGCAAGCCAGCTGAGGTTCCCGACGATCGGGAGCCACAGCCCCAGTGCGGAAAAGCCAAGGAGCAAGAGCGCGAAGAGCAGCATGCAGACGGCCCTGAGCTGATTTCTCATCGTCTCTCCCCTCTCAGTTAAACCGATTCTGCGCCTCGGTCACGCCGCGCTCCACAATGCACTCCGCCGCGTCGAGCGCGCGGTCGAGCGCTTCGTCCACGACCTTCCTCTCCTGCGCGGAAAACGTCCCGATCACCCAATCGACCATGTCGTGATCCGGGTGGCTCGGCGCGCCGACGCCGACCTTCACACGCGGGAAAACGTCGGTCCCAAGATGCTGAATGATATTCTTGATCCCGTTGTGCCCCCCGGCGGAGCCGCTTGCGCGGACGCGCAGCTTCCCGAGCGGGAGCGACACATCGTCGTAGATCACCAGCACATGGTCGCTCGGGATCTTGTAGAACCGCGCCGCCTCGCCCACCGCCTCGCCGGAGAGGTTCATATAGGTCTGCGGCAGCATCAGCAGCGCCCGCGCCCCGCCGAACTCGATCGTCTCCGTCAGCGCGCGGAAGCGCAGACGGTTGCAGCGCAGGCTGCGCTTGTCGATCAGCCGCTCCGCCGCCATAAAGCCGATATTGTGCCGGGTGTTCTCATATTCCCTTCCATAGTTGCCGAGACACACGAGCAGCCATTCGACCGGCCCGGCGCTTTTTTTCAAAAACACGGTAAAACACCTCGCATCGCTTCGCCGCAGCGGCGAAATTTTCCAGTCCCCGCCGCCCCGGCGGGAAAGAGACCGCCGCACGGTCCCGTTCAGGTCCCACGGGCACGGACCGGGCGCGCGGCGGCACACCTTAAAAGGGGCGCGCCCCCTCGGGCCGCCCCTTTCAGCAGCGTTCAGTTGAAGAGCTTCGCGATCGAGATCTCCTGATAGGTGCGCTCGATCGCCTCGGCGAACATGGGCGCAACGGTCAGATACCGGATGCGGGCCTTGGCCAGCTCGCTGCCGCTGACGGGCGCGGGGATCGTGTCGAGCAGAGCCAGCTCCTCGATGCAGCTCTCCTCCAGCCGACCGAGCGCGGGGCCGGAAAGCACACCGTGGCTCGCACAGGCGTAGACCTTCTTCGCGCCGCCGACCTCGACGACCGCCTTTGCCGCGTTGCACAGGCTCCCCGCGGTATCGACCATATCGTCGAAGAGGATGCACTCCTTCCCCTCCACGTCGCCGATCACGTTCATGACCTCGCACTGATTGGCCTTCTGGCGGCGCTTATCGACGATGGCAAGGTTCATGTGCAGCTTCTGGGCAAAGGTGCGCGCACGGGCCACGGAGCCGACGTCGGGGCTGACGACGACCATGTCCTCGCAGTGCGAGCCGAACTTCTTGGCGTAGTAGTCCACAAAAATGGGATTTCCGTACAGATTATCAACAGGGATGTCGAAAAAGCCCTGGATCTGGCTGGCGTGCAGGTCCATGGTCAGCACGCGGTCAACGCCCGCGGCGACAAGCATGTTCGCCACCAGCTTGGCGGAGATGGGGTCGCGGCTCTTGGCCTTGCGGTCCTGCCGGGCGTAGCCGAAGTAGGGGATGACGGCGGTGATGCGGCCCGCGCTCGCGCGGCGGCACGCGTCCACCATGATCAGCAGCTCCATCAGGTTGTTGTTGACGGGCTTGCAGGTGGACTGGATCAGAAACACGTCGCTTCCGCGCACCGTTTCATACAGAGAAACGGAGACCTCGCCGTCGGCAAAGCTCTTGACCTCGCTCTCGCCGAGCTTGGTCCCGATGACCCTGCAAATATCCGCCGAAAGCCGGGGATTCGCGTTTCCCGTAAAAATTTTGATGTCCTTCATGGTTCCAATTCTCCCTCTTGTGTAAATATATTTTTATTTATTTGTACACACAGTCACATATCCGTGCCGGGCGCTACTTTTTCTCTTTAAAAAGCCTGCGGCGCCTTTCGGCCCACTGCTCCACGTTCGCCTGCTTCGTGCGCGCGATGGCGAGCGCGTCGGGCGGCACGTCCTCGGTAACGGTCGTCCCGGCGGCGATGTAGCTCCCCCGCCCGACCGAGACGGGCGCGACGAGGTTGGTGTTGCAGCCGATGAAGCTGTCGTCCCCGATCGTGCATCTGTATTTTTTGAAGCCGTCGTAGTTCGTCGTCACGGTGCCGCAGCCGAAGTTCACGCGCTGCCCGCAGTCGCTGTCGCCGACGTAGGTAAGGTGCGATATCTTTGTCCCGTCGCCGATGACGGAGTTTTTGATCTCCACGAAATCCCCGACCTTGACATGGTCGCCGATCCGCGAGTTTGGCCGGACGTAGGCGAAGGGTCCGACAACGGTATGGCTCCCGATCGTACTCTCGTTCACCTGAGAGGCATTAATCTCCGTCCCGTCGCCCACCGCGCAGTCGCGCACCATCGCGTTCGGACCGACGGTGCAGTTCTCTCCGATCGTCGTCTCGCCGCGCAGGATCGTCCCCGGCAGAAGCACCGTCCCCGCGCCGATCTTTACGCGTGGGTCGATGTAAACGCTTCCCGTGTCCATGATGACGACGCCGTTGGCAAGGTGCCTTTTCGCGATCTCCCTGCGGCACATCGGCTCCGCCGCGCGAAGCTCCTCCTCGTCGCCGACCGGCAGAAAGCCGCCGGATACCTCGCACCCCTCCGGAAACGCGGCGAAGGCCCCGTGCTCGCGCAGCACCCGCCGGCACGCCTCCGCGTCCGCAGAGTACACCGCGCCGCCGGAAAACACGCCCACCGGCAGCACCACGCCGTTGACGATCAGGAGCTTTCCCTCCACGCCGTCAAGCAGACGCAGAAGCTCCTCCGCGTGTCTCGCCCCGTCCACGAGCACCGCGTCCGTCCCCTTGGGGATGAACGGGCGCATCCGCTCGTGCGCGGAAACGTCGGCCACAATAAAAAGCCGCTCTATGCCGCTGCCGGTCAGCTCCGCGCACATCCATGTCAGGACGGGGCAGAACAAGACGGGCTGCAGCATCAGCGGCGTTTTCTCTTCGGTATGCGTAATGCCGTCCGGCATGAACAGCACGGCGATCTTCTGATCCATTGGGCATTTCCCCCTTGCGCAGACTGTTGCTCACCGGTGCGGCGAAGGCGTTCCTCCGCCCTGCCGAACCGGGTCCCGGCGGCCCCGAAGGCCGCCCGGCCCGCATCGCGCGGGAGACGTTCTCCCGGGACCGGCGCGCGGCCTTTCTCCCCACGGCGGGGCAGGCCCTCGCTTTTTGACAATTTCACTTGTATCACATTATATCAAACCGCCGCAAAAAATCTACCTCTATCCCGCATTTTTTTCAAAAACTTTTTCATGAACTGCATGATTTCCTGCAATACGCAAAATAATGTTGTGGAAAACCATATTTGCGGTTGATTTCGTAAACTTTCTGCGATATAATAAGCAGACTTTCGTGAAATAAAGAGGGAACCGGCCATGCTCAACATCGTCCTCGTCGAGCCTGAGATCCCGCAGAACTGCGGCAATATCGCGCGCACCTGCGCCGCCACCGGCTCGCGGCTGCACCTTGTAAAGCCCCTCGGCTTCGACATTTCCGACCGCGCGGTCAAGCGCGCCGGGCTGGACTACTGGCATCTGGTCGAGGTCTGCGTTTACGAAAATCTGAGCGATCTGTTTCAAAAACATCCCGAGGCGGGGAGCGACTGCTGGCTTGCCACCACGAAGGCTCCCCGGGACTACTGCGGGGCCGAGTTCCGCGACGGCTGCTGGCTCTTCTTCGGCAAGGAGACGGCCGGTCTGCCGGAGCGGTTCCGCGCGGCGCACCGCGAACGCTGCATCCGCCTTCCCATGCGCGGCGAGGCGCGCAGCCTGAATCTTTCAAACTCCGTCGCCATCGTGACCTATGAGGCGCTTCGGCAGCTGGGCTTTCCCGGGCTGAAGGGCACGGGCGAAATGGCGGAGCTGTAGCGCAGGAAAAAACACTCTGATTATGGAAGGAGCCATTATTTATGAACTACAACAAGAAGACCGTGCACGACGTCGGCGTCGCAGGCAAAAAGGTGCTGCTGCGCTGCGACTTCAACGTTCCGCAGGACAAGGAGACCGGCGAGATCACCTCTGACAAGCGCATCTCCGCCGCCCTTCCGACCATTCGGTACCTGCTTGAGCAGGGCGCGGCGGTGATCGCCTGCTCCCACCTCGGAAAGCCGGAGCCGAATTTTGAAAAATGGGTCAAAAAGCAGACGGAAAAGGGCAAGGACCCCGCCGGGCTGACGGAGGAGAAGTGGCGCAAATCGCTTGCGAAGCTCACGCTCGCCCCGGTCGCAAAGCGCCTTTCCGAGCTGCTCGGGCGCGAGGTCGTCTTCGCGCACGACGTTGTCGGTCCCGACGCGAAGGCCAAGGCCGCCGCGCTCAAGGGCGGCGAGATCATGCTGCTGGAGAACACCCGCTTCGAAGCCGGCGAGACGAAGAACGATCCCGCGCTGGCGCGCGAGCTTGCCTCCATGGCGGAGCTTTACGTCTCCGACGCGTTCGGCTCCGTCCACCGCGCGCACGCCTCCACCGCCGGCGTCGCGGCTTACCTGCCCGCCGTGTCCGGCCTTCTGGTCGCGCGCGAGCTGGAGGTCATGGGCAAGGCGCTCAACGACCCGAAGCGTCCGTTCGTCGCCGTGCTCGGCGGGGCGAAGGTCAGCGACAAGATCGCCGTCATCAACAACCTTCTTGAAAAGGCTGACGCCGTCATCATCGGCGGCGGCATGTCCTACACCTTCTCCAAGGCGCAGGGCGGCGAGATCGGCAAGTCTCTTCTCGAAGAGGATAAGTGCTCCTACGCTCTTGAGATGATCCGGAAGGCGAAGGAGCGCGGCGTGAAGCTGCTCCTGCCGATCGACGCGGTGGCGGCGAAGGAATTTTCCGCCGACGCAGAGCCTGTCGTCGTGGACTCCATGCACATCCCCGCCGACATGATGGGCATGGACATCGGTCCCAAAACCGTCGAGCTTTTCTGCGAAGCCGTGCGCGGCGCCGGAACCATCGTGTGGAACGGCCCGATGGGCGTTTTCGAGTTCCCCGCCTTCGCCAACGGAACCAAGGCCATGGCCCGCGCGCTGGCCGAAAGCGGCGCGGTGACCATCATCGGCGGCGGAGACAGCGCCGCCGCAGCGGAGCAGCTCGGCTTTGCCGACCGGATCACCCACATTTCCACCGGCGGCGGCGCGTCGCTTGAGTTCCTTGAGGGAAAAGAGCTTCCGGGCGTCGCGTGTCTGCTTGACAAGTGATCCCCTTTCATAAATTTTATATTGTAGGAGAATATTCGCCATGAATCGCAGATACCGCAAAACCATCATCGCCGGAAACTGGAAGATGAACAAGACCGCCACCGAGGCAAAGCAGTTTGCCGACGAATTCAAGGCGCTTCTGCCGAAGGCCAAGTGGTGCGACATTGTCGTATGCGTTCCGAGCGTGGACATCTCCGCCGCCGTGCGCGCCTTTAAGGACAGCCGCGTGGCCGTCGGCGCACAGAACCTTTTCTATGAATCCCACGGCGCGTATACCGGCGAGGTCTCCGCCGAAATGCTGCGCGATCTCGGCGTAAAATACGTCATCGTCGGGCACAGCGAGCGGCGCGCCATGTTCGGCGAGACCGACGCCATCGTGAACCGCAAGGTCCACGCCGCGCTTGAGGCGGGGCTGAACCCCATTGTCTGCGTCGGCGAAAGCCTTGAGCAGCGCGAGATGGGCGTCACGATGGAGCTTATCGCACTTCAGGTCAAGTCGGCGCTCGCCGGCGTCGCGGCGGAAAGCGTGCGCCGCTGTGTGATCGCCTACGAGCCGATCTGGGCCATCGGCACCGGCAAGACCGCCACCGGCGAACAGGCCGCCGAGGTCTGCACCTCCATCCGCACGGTCATCCGCTCGATCTACGGCGCGCGCATCGCCCGCAGCGTCACCATTCAGTACGGCGGCTCCATGAACCCCTCCAACGCGGCGGAGCTGCTCTCTCACGACGACATCGACGGCGGCCTGATCGGCGGCGCGTCGCTCGAGGCCGCGAAATTCATGGACATCGTTCACGCGGCAAACCAGAATTGAAAGGGGAAGGTCAGCATGAATAAGAACCCAACCGCTTTGATCATTATGGACGGCTTCGGCCTGAGCAGCGAGACCGTCGGCAACGCCGTTCGCGGGGCGAAGACCCCTGTGCTCGACCGGCTGTTCGCCGAGTACGCGAACACCACGCTTTCCGCCTCCGGGCTTGACGTGGGCCTGCCCGACGGACAGATGGGCAACAGCGAGGTCGGTCACACCAACATCGGCGGGGGCCGCGTGGTTTTTCAGGACCTGCCCCGCATCTCCCGCGCCATCGAGGACGGCTCCTTCTTTGAGAACCCGGCCTACTGCGCGGCGATGGACGCCTGCCTTGAAAAGGGCACCGCGCTCCATCTTTACGGTCTGCTCTCCAACGGCGGCGTACACTCCACCGTGGAGCACGTCTGGGCGCTTTTGAAGATGGCCGGCATCAAGGGCCTCAAGCGCGTGTACCTGCACTGCTTCCTCGACGGGCGCGACGTTTCCCCCACCTCCGGGGCGGACTTCGTCGCCGAGGCGCAGCGCAAGTGCGCCGAGCTTGGCGTCGGCAAGGTCGCCACGGTCATGGGCCGCTACTACGCGATGGACCGCGACAAGCGCTGGGAGCGGCTCGAGCGCGCGTATGACGCGATGGTCTACGGCGAGGGGCTGCAAAATCCGGACCCCGTCGCGGCGATCCGCGAATCCTATAAAAACGGCGTCACCGATGAATTTGTCGAGCCGATCGTCTGCGACAAGGAGGGCACGATCTCGGACAACGACTCCATCATCTTCTTCAACTACCGGCCCGACCGCGCGAGGGAGATCACCCGCGCCTTCGTCGATCCCGCGTTCGACGGCTTCCAGCGCGAGTACTTCCCCGTCACCTATGTGTGCAACACCGTGTACGACGCGACGATGCCGAACGTGCTGATCGCCTTCCCGCACATCCCGATCAAAAACGGTCTGGGCGAATACCTCAGCAAGCTCGGCCTGACGCAGCTGCGCATCGCCGAGACGGAAAAATACGCCCATGTCACCTTCTTCTTCAACGGCGGCGTGGAGAAGCAGTACCCCGGCGAGGACCGCGTGCTCGTCGCCTCTCCCAAGGTCGCGACCTACGATCTCCAGCCGGAGATGAGCGCGCGCGAGGTCACGGACAAATGCGTTGAGCGCATCGAATCCGGCGCGTACGACGTCGTTATCCTCAACTTCGCCAACTGCGACATGGTCGGTCACACCGGCGTTTACGAGGCCGCCGTCAAGGCGGTGGAGACCGTGGACGAATGCGTGGGCCGCGTGGTGGACGCGACGCTTAAAATGGGCGGCATCGCCATGATAACCGCCGACCACGGAAACGCCGAGCAGATGCTGCAAAGCGACGGTGTAAGCCCGATGACGGCCCACACGACCAATCCCGTTCCCTTCATCCTCTGCGGTGCGGGCACGGAGCTTCGTCCCGGCCGCCTTGCCGACATCGCGCCGACCATTCTCGATGTGATGGGTCTTGAGAAGCCGGAGGAGATGGACGGAAAGAGCCTGATCGTCCGCTGAAAAAAATGAAATAGTTTTCCGGGAAATCGGTCATACTTTCGGTATGACCGATTTTCTTTTTTCAGGAGGTAGTTTCATGAACAGCGCCATCGTACACATCCGCGCGCGCGAAATCCTGGATTCCCGGGGGAATCCGACGCTTGAGACCGAGGTCCGCCTTGAGGACGGCTCCGTCGGCACAGCCGCCGTTCCGTCCGGCGCGTCCACCGGCGCGCATGAGGCCGTCGAGCTGCGCGACGGCGACCGCGAACGCTACGACGGGAAGGGCGTGCTGCACGCACAGGCCCACGTCAACAACGAGATCGCGGAAATGCTGCACGGCTTCGACGCCACACAGCAAGCCCCTCTCGACCGCGCGCTGCGCGAGCTGGACGGCACGGAGAACAAGTCGAGACTCGGCGCAAACGCGATCCTCTCCGTCTCTCTCGCCGCCGCCCGCGCCGCTGCGGCGCATGAGGGCGTTCCCCTCTTCCGCTATTTCGGCGGTCAAACGGCCGCGACGCTCCCTGTGCCGCTGATGAACGTGCTCAACGGCGGCGCGCACGCGGGCAATTCCCTCGACATTCAGGAGTTCATGCTCGTTCCCGTTCGCGCGGACACCTTCCGCGACGCGCTCCGCATGGGCGCGGAGATCCATCACGCGCTCGGCAATGCGGTCGGGCACTGCGGCGTCGGCGACGAGGGCGGCTATGCGCCCGATCTGGAAAGCCATGAACGCGCGCTCGACCTCCTCTGCCGCGCGATCGAAAGCGCGGGCTACCGCCCCGGCGAGGACGTGTATCTCGCGCTCGACGCGGCGGCAAGCGAATGGTGCTCCCCCGGCGTTTCCGGCTACCGCATGCCCAAGCGGGGCGTGACGCTCGAGCGCGGCGGGCTGCTTGAGCGCTGGCAGCTTCTCACGCAGCGCTACCCCATTCTCTCTCTGGAGGACGGCATGGGCGAGGACGATGAGGAGGGCTGGCTTGCTCTGACCGCCGCGCTGGGAAGCCGCGTGCAGCTCGTCGGCGACGACCTGTTCGTGACCGATCCCGCGCGCATCGCCCGCGGCGTTGAGCGCGGCCTTGCCAACGCCGTCCTGATCAAGCCCAACCAGATCGGCACGCTGACGGAGACCATCGACGCGGTGCGCGCGGCGCAGAACGCGGGCTGGTCGGCGGTCATGTCCCACCGCTCGGGCGAGACGGAGGATTCCACAATCGCGGACCTCGCGGTCGCGCTCGGCTGCGCGCAGATCAAAACGGGCGCGCCCTGCCGCGGCGAGCGCACGGCGAAATACAACCGTCTGCTCGCCATCGAGGAGGCGCTCGGCGGCAATTCCCGCTACGCGGGCTGCGATGCGTTCGCGCAGCTTCGAAAAAAATAAGTTTTTGCGAAAAGCAGGTTTAGAAAAAGCTCCGGCGGTACACAATACCGTCAGAGCTTTTTCACTGCGCCGCCCGATTCGGGCAGAAAGGATACGCGTATGAACGAATCGAACCGCCGCACAGCGCGGCATTTCTTCAGCGGAACGGGCTTATACATAGCCCTGTTCCTTGGACTGACGGCTCTCGCCGTCACGGGCTATTGGATGCTGCTTCCCTCCCACTCCGACAAAACGCCGGACCCCGAGATCGAACCGGTGACGACCCCCATCACCGCCGAGCCGATCGAGCAGCCCGCGCCGGTCATGCCGGAGATCGAACCGGAGGCGCCGGCCGAGCCGGTGCAGTCGGTCACGGAGCTTGCGCTTGATGCGGAAGCGGCGGAAAGCGCAGAGCAGACCGCGCCCGTCGCTCCCCGGCTCATCGTCTCGCCCCTGAACGGGGAGACGGTGGCGGCCTTCAGCATGAACGAGCTGGTCTACAGCGAAACGCTTGCCGACTGGCGCACGCACGACGGCATTGACATCAAGGCTCCCGCCGGCACACAGGTGCTCGCCGCCTGCTCGGGCACGGTGCTCTCCGTCGCCGACGACGATCTGATGGGCACCACGGTCGTCATCTCCCACGACGGCGGCTACGAAACGACCTACTCCAACCTGCAAAGCGTTCCCACCGTCTCTCCGGAGCAGTATGTCTCCGCCGGTCAGGTCATCGGGGCGGTCGGAGAGACCTCGCTCGCCGAGGCGGCGGTCACGCCGCACCTGCACTTCTCCGTTTCGAAGGACGGCGAGGCCGTCGATCCGCAGGAATTTCTCAAATCATAACGGGGACTTCGAGTGCCCCGCACGCCGAAGCGCAAAGAACGCGGACAGAGGGAGTTCCCCCTGTCCGCGTTTTTTCATTTTCTGAAAGTCGGGCGCTTCCGCCTCACTTCACGCGCACGATGCACTCGAGCGAGGCGCTTCCCACCGTCGCCGTCACAACGGCGGTCCCCGCCTTGACCGGGTGAAGCGTGCCGTCCGCGTCCACCGTCACAACGGACGTATCCGCGCTCGCCCACGCCGTCTGCACGTCAGTCCCCTGCACGATCAGGCGGATCGTCTCCGTCGTTTTCACTGTGCAGTCATACTTCCCGGTGCCCTGATCCCTGCTCAGCGAGCCGACGTTCGTTTTCATCGTAAGTCCGGCCGGGTCCACCGACGGCGCAGGCTCCTCGGCAGGCGGCGTGACCGGCGTCGGCTCCTCCTCAGCCGGCGGCGTGACCGGCTCGGGGTCCTCCACCGACGGCGGAACGGGAACATCCGGGCTCACCGGCTGGTCGGTCCCCGGATCCTCGGCGGAGTCCGTCGGGGGCGTTACAACATCCACCGGCGGCTCCTGAT
>CAKTJA010000006.1 GCA_934567115.1 uncultured Oscillospiraceae bacterium | reverse complement strand
CCCCCGGTGGGACCGGGCGCTGGCGGCGCACGAGCTGACCCGCTCCCTCCCTCCGATCTCTCAGCGGGACGGCAAAGCCACGGAACAGACGATCACAGCCACCTTCCGCCAATTTTTCATTGAATACCGGTGCGGCGGCTGCCCGGTTTCCCAGCCCGTGCTCTCCTTCCGGGACATGAAGCATTTGGAGGACGACCCGTTCTTCCTGTTCATGCCCCTGATGTCCGCGTTTCCGGAGGAGCAGACACAGGTCGCGGAGCATATCCGGGAACGGCTGGTCCGGCTGCCCATTCCGGAAAACCTGATCGACACGCTGGCATCGGCCATGGCCGCAGACGTGGCCTGTCTGACGAAGGCGATAGACGACACGCTGATCGTCCGGCCCGCCTTCTTCGGTCAGGAGCGGGATGGGGTGCTGTACTTCTGCAAGTGGTATCCAAACCGCCGTCTGGTCACCTACCGCCACACAACAGACGGATCGACGCTGCTGCCCGAGCATTGCCACGACGGGATTTTTGACATTCAGCAGGCGCAGAGGCTGTCTGCGTCCATCTTCGACGAATTGTGCGTTTCAAATCAGACCCTGACTCTGTCCGCCGATTTTCAGTACCACACCATGGCGGAGTATTTTCAGTCCCCCTGCATGACTTGGGCTCCGGATGAAATGAACAATACGCTGTTCAAGCAGCTCATTTATGAGTTTCAGAAAAAGCGGATCAGCCGTCTGGTCTTTTCCATCGATCCGTTGCTCTCATCCGGCAAACGCCTCCCCAAAGGGCAGACGCCCAGCCTTGATTACATTGTCCTTCTGTGGAACAGCGAACGGTTAAACGCAGTCAGTACCTTCGGGCTGATGTACTTTAGCGACATGCGCAATTATTGCCGCTCCCTGGTTTTTGATCGGAATATGTATATGACGTATGACTCCAAGTCCATACCGTGGCTTTCCTTCCGCATGGGGTCGCTGCCCGCCTACTCAGTCCATCAGGCGCCGGAAAAAGCAGTCAGCGCCCTGACCAGCCTCCTCGACGGCAGCGGCAGTGTAACGGATGGCCAGTGGTCCGAAGCGAAGCGCCATTACAGCTCTCAATCGTACTACTATGCGGTCCAACGGACACTGGGCGGCTTCCCCTATGACAGGGAACGAATAGCCCAGCGCCTGTTCAGCCAATATGTTATAAGCAAAGCCCCCGTTCGCTTCTCCGCCACAGAACCCGACGGCACGGTGGAAAATCAGGAAATCACAACAAGCAGCCATAGCCGGCCCTTTCATCTGCTGCCTCAGCTTCAGTCGGGGCGGCTGGATCGGCTGGTCCTCACCTGGGAGCTGGAGAGCGGCCCCGTCCATCTGGTCCTGCGCCACCGGATGACGGACGCAGCAAAAAGCTATCTGGCGGCGGTGATCCAAGACGCAGCCAAGCAGATCGATTATCTGGTTGCGGATATCCCGGCCTATCTGGATGACGGCGCTTCCCAGCACACGCCTCTCGTCCCCTTTCAGGAGCTGCAGGTCCAGAGCTATCTGATCCACAAGGACTACTGCCGCATCCGGGACTTTCTGGACTGCTTTCTGGGATCTATGCCCGACTATCAGCCGATCCTGCGGCGGCCGTTCGGAGAGTTTTCCGACGGCCCCGTGAAGCGCTACAAAAAGCTGTTCAACAGCGGCTTTACCGCTCACCGCGCCGCCCTTCTGGGGGAAACGCAATAACACAATACCGCGCGGAGCCGCTTTGAAGCAGGGTGGTCCGGCGCAGTGCGTTTCTTCCCGCCGATGCCGCCCATGTCCGCCGCTTGCGCGGGGCGTGAAAATCTGGTATGATCGGCACAGGAGCCGAAGCCGCGCTCCGCCGCAGCCGGACGGCCCTCGGCGGCGCGGTGCGCGGACGGCCCGCAAAGGAGGAGTTTTTATGAACAGCCATGCGCTGATCGACCTGCACTGCGATACGCTGACCGTCGGGCGCGGCCCCGACACGCTTGACGATCCGGGGTGCGCACTGTCGCTCTCCCGGCTCCCGAAGGGGGTCCGCTGGGCGCAGTTTTTCGCGGCATTCATCCCCGACGAGCTGCGCGGCGCGGCGGCGGTCGAATATTTCGAGCGTTTCCGCGCAAGCTTTTTCCGCCAGATGGAGCGGTTTTCCGCGCTGGTCCGCCCCTGCCTCTCCTGCGCCGATATGGAGTCCGCTTGGGCGGAGGGAAAGACCGCGGCGTTTCTCACGGTCGAAAACGGCAGCGTGCTTGCCGGAAAGCCGGAGCGCGTCGAAACGATTGCGCGTCAGGGCGTTCGCGCCGTAACGCTTACATGGAATGGGGAAAACGAGCTTGGCTCGGGCTATGAAACGGAGCGCGATCTTACGCCCTTCGGCAGGACCGCTGTGCGTGAGCTTGAGCGGCACGGCGTTCTTGTCGACGCGTCCCACCTCAACGACGCCGGCTTCTCCGACCTTCTGGAAACGGCGGAAAGGCCCTTTCTCGCCACGCATTCCAACGCGCGCGCCATATGCCCGCACAAGCGGAACTTGACCGATGAAATGATCCGCGAGATGGCGCGCCGGGGCTGCCTGATCGGGCTGAACTACTATGTCGAGTTTCTGTGCGCCGACCGTACGGCGGGCCTCGACGACGTTTACCGCCACATCATGCACTTCTTTGAGCTTGGCGCGCGGCAAAGCCTCGCCCTCGGCTCCGACTTTGACGGCGCGGTTCTCCCCGCGTGCCTGAACAGCCCCGAGAAGGCGGCGGCAATGTATGAGTACCTTCTCTCGCGCGGCGTTGCGCAAACGGACGTTGACGGCATTTTCCACGTCAACGCGCGGGAGTTTCTCCGCAGGAACCTGCCATGAACCGCCGACGGCTCTGCAGCCGTCAGGACAGTCCCTCCAACGGGCGGACCGCTCCACCCCTCAAATAGACTTGGCCCCAATCCGGCCGCCGCATCGGCGCTCCGCGGCTTGCGGAGCCGTGCCGATCGCACAAATTTTTTCGCCCCACGCTTTTTTCCACCGCCTTTTCGTTTCCCGCTCCAGGTCAAAGCTTTTTCAAGCCGCGCATGCCGTGCGGCTCTTCCTTCCCAACAACGCCAAGGACCGGCAGCGAAAGCTGCCGGTCCTCTATTTATTGCTCTTATTCGCCGCTCGGCGCACCCTCGCCGCCGCTGCGCCGCCGCCCGCGCCCGCCGCGATGACGGCTGCGGCGATTGGGCTGATTCTCCCCCTCGCCGGACGGACCGGCGGGCGGCTTCTTTGCCCCGAGAGCCTGTGGCGCACCCGGCGCGCCCGACGAAGACGGCTTTCTCTCCGCCGGTCTGCGTCCAAAGCCTCCCCTGCGGTCCGCGGGCCTGTCGGCCCCCCTCTCGCGCGGCTTCTCCGCATTCTTTTCCGTGTTCTTCTCCGCAGACGCGGCGGGCTTCGCGCCCACGCGGGCCTCCCCGCCGTGACCGCCTCTGCGTCCGCGCCCGCCGCGGCGGCGTTCGCGTCTCTCCTCGCCCTGAGCGTCCGCCGTCCGCGCCGACGGAGCGCCGGCTGCGCCCGGTTCATCCGGCGTACGGAACACGGGCATAAACGCCGCGTCCGACTCGGCGTCCTGCTTCACGCGGCGCTCGGGCCGCGCGGCCGGGATCTCGATCCCCTCGCGCGAGCCTTTGCCGTTCCGCAGGATGCGAAGCTCACTGCCGTGATAGCTCTTCTGGCTCTCGGGCGCGTCGTCCAGCCGAACGTTGACCGTCTCCTTCACAAGGTTCACCGAGCTTACATTGCCCGGCCCGTCCGGCGTGAGGACGAAGGAATCGTTCCTCGGCATGCGCCGGGCCGCGTCCTCGTAAGCGTTCTGCTCATATTTCAGGCAGCACATCAGCCTTCCGCACGCTCCGGATATCTTCGTCGGATTCAGGCTGAGATTCTGCGTCTTCGCCATCTTGATGGAAACGGGCACAAAATCGTCGAGGAACTGCGCGCAGCAGAACGGCCGTCCGCAGATCCCAAGCCCGCCGAGCATCTTCGCCTCGTCGCGCACACCGATCTGGCGCAACTCGATCCGGGCGCGGAAAACGCCGGCAAGATCGCGCACCAGCTCGCGGAAGTCCACGCGCCCCTCGGACGTAAAAAAGAAGACGATCTTGCTGCCGTCAAAATTGCACTCCACCCGCACAAGCTTCATATCAAGCCCGTGCGCGGCGATCTTTTTCCGGCAAATGCCGAACGCGTCCTTCTCGCGCTTGCGGTTGTACTCCATCGTGCGCCGGTCGTTTTCCGTCGCGGCGCGCACGACCGGGCGCAGAGGCTGCACGACGCTCTCCTCTTCCACCTCGCGGTTCGCCGTCAGGCACTGGGCAAACTCCATGCCCTGCGCCGTCTCCACAATGACGAACTGACCCGCCTCAACGCTGATCCCGCGCGGGTCGAAATAATACTCCTTACAGCCGCCGCGAAAGCGGACGCCAATAACTTCGATCAAAGGATTTCCTCCCATTCAACGGCAAGGCCGCCCAGCAGCGGACCTGTGCCGACATTGTATTTACAGTGGTTCCGATAGGTCTCCAACAGTTCTATTGTGCCGATAATTTGCTTTTTTGTCAAGCGTGAACTCAAAATCATGCGCAAAGTTTCTTCCCCGGCCGCACGCTCCGGGGCAGCGCCGCACCTCGCGCAGAGCGCGTTTACAAAATAGACCCTCGTTTGCTCGAACAGCGCGCCAAGCTCCGTACGCGAGAGCTTAGCCGACTCAAGCCCCAGCAGAAAGGCGGCGCGGCCCGCCGCGTCCATCTGCACGGCCGCCCTCACCAGCTCCTGCGCCCGGGCGTCGTCCTCCGCCGCCGCGACGGCGGGCGCGAGCTTTACCTCCACGCAGCGCGAGCGCACGGTGGGCAGGAACGCAAGCGCGTTCTCCGCGCAGAAAAAGAAAGCGGAGTACGGCGGTCCCTCCTCCACGGTTTTGAGCAGCACGTTCTGGTCCTTTTCGTTGAGCGCCACGCCGTCCGGGAAAATATAGACCTTGCACGCTCCCTCGTTCGGGCGGATGAACGCGTCGGCGCGCACGCCGCGAACGGCGTCCACGGAAAGCTCGGCGTGCTCTCCGTCGCCGCGCACCTCCGTCACGTCCGGGTGAACGTTCGCAAGCACCTTGCGGCAGTGCGCACAGGCAAGGCAGGGCTTTTCCGCGCCCGTGCACTCCAGCGCGGCGGCGGCGTAGCGCGCGGCGGAGAGCCTGTCGTCCCCTCCGGAAAAAATCAGCGCGTGGCTGAGCGCTCCGCGCTTCGCCGCAGCGCGAAGGCGCGCGGCGGCGTCCGTTTTCGCAAAGGCCGTCAGATCGTTCATAGGCTCCTCCGTACAGGCTTTTTTCAGTATCCCGCAAACCGTCAACAAAATGGTATACTGCCATGCTTTTCGCTTGTCCGCCCTGCGGACGGGAAAAGCGGCTGAGATCAAAGTATAATAATTGATCTGCAATTATTATACCGCAAAGCGCGGCGCGGCGCAAGGCACATCCGCCGAAGCCGCTCTCCGCCCTCTCCTCCGTCGCCACAGCGGAAAAATCCGAGGAGGCCCAAGTCCCGCCCGTTCAGCCGAAAGGGAGCCGGTCTCAGCATTGAGACCGGCTCCCCTCAGATCGGAGGCGCGCTTACGCCGCGCTGCCGTAATAGCGTCCGCCGAAAAATTCGTTAAAGAAGTCCCACGGATTGTAGTAGTAGCCGCCGTAGCTGTCATTTCCGCCGCTCGGCTGCTGCGTCTGGGATTCCTGCTCGTTCAGCTCGCTCCTCGGGGCGGTGTCGAAGGTCAGCTCGACCGTCTGCTCCTTCCCGTCGCGATAGATGGTGAAAACAGCCGTGTCGCCCGCAACGTATTTCTTCTTCGCCGCGCTCAGATCCTCAAGCGAGGTGATGCTCGTCTCCCCGATCTTCGTGATCACGTCGCCCATTTTAAGGCCCGCCTTCGCCGCAGCGCTTCCCTCCTCAACGGAGTAGACGAACACGCCCTTGTCGATGTTGTAGCGGTACTGCTGCACCATGGTGGACGTCAGCGTACCGGCGGAGATGCCGAGGTACGGCTTGTTGGTCACGTAGCCGTTGGTCATGATGTCCTCGATCATGGTGATCACGTCGTTGATCGGGATGGCGAAGCCGATGCCCTCAACGGTGGTGTTGGAGTAGCTCGAATACTTGGCCGACACGATGCCGATGACCTCGCCGTAGTCGTTAAAAAGCGGCCCGCCGGAGTTGCCGGGATTGATGGAGCAGTCGACCTGAAGCATGTTGAAGGGCGTTCCGTCCACGTTGATGGCGCGGTCCTTGCAGGAGACGATGCCCTGCGACATCGAAAACGTCAGCTCGCCGAGCGGGTTGCCGACGGCGGCGACGGCCTCGCCGATCTTCAGCTTATCGGAATCTCCGATCACAACTCTCTGAAAGCCCGTGCCCTCGACCTTGATAACGGCGATATCGTAATCCTTGTCGCCCCCGACGATCACCGCGTCGTACTCCGTCCCGTCATAGGTCGTGACCTTCACCGCGTTCGCGCCCTCGACGACATGGTAATTCGTGATGATATAGCCGTCCTCCGTCAGGAAGAAGCCGCTGCCGCTGGCTGCGGACTGCGTGGTCTGTCCGAACACGTTGGTCGTTGTGGAGACGTTGATGCTCACCACGCTGTTGACGTTCGCGGCATAGACCTCCGCCATCGTGAGCTGCTGCTTGCCGTCGATCTTGACCTGCCGAACCTCGGCGACCTGCCGGTCGGAAACGTCGATCTGCGTCGAGCCGCGCGGCGTGGACGCGATGTGGCGGGACATCCCCGCGCCGGCAAAGCCGCCGATCAGCGCGCACGAAAGCGCCAGCGCCGTGACCTTCAATCCCAGCCGGTTCCTCCCGCGCTTCGCCGTTCCGTGCGTCTCGGTCCCGCTCTGCGCGGCGGGCGGCGGGGTGAGGTCCGTGCTGCGGACGTTCTCCGTCCGGTCGCCCTTGCGGTAGCTGTAGTGGTAAAGGTTGTTTTCATCTTCGTAATACATAAGTAAGCCTCCTTTATCTGCGAAGCGTTCCATTTGCTTTGACGCTTTTGATGATATGCCCTGATTATGTCCAAATCATGAAGCATATTTACCTTTTTTTGAATTTTTTCTGAATACGCCGTGAAAAATTTCTTAAGACCGCCGAATTCGGAAAAAATCACTTGCGCGGCGCGGGCGGATATACTACAATAAACCCGATTTTAAAAACAGGAGGAACGCCGTCATGCTCAAAATCGAAGGGCTGAAGCTCGCCCCCGGCGAGGCTGCGGAGGCTCTGCGCGGCAAGGCCGCCGCCGCACTGCGGATGCGGCCCGACGAGATCCGCGAGCTGCGCGTTCTCCGCCGCAGCATCGACGCGCGGGAGGACGTCTCCTTCCGATACTCGGTCACCGTTCGGGTGAACGGGGAGGAAAAGGCGCTGCGCCGCGCGCGGGGGAAGGGCGTAAGCCTTTACGCGCCCGCCTATTACGAATTTCCGCCGATGATCCGCCCCCCGCAGACGCGGCCGGTCGTCGTCGGCGCAGGACCCGCCGGGCTGTTCGCCGCGCTGGTGCTCGCGCGGTGCGGCGCGCGGCCGATCCTGCTTGAGCGCGGCGAGTGCGTGGAGCGGCGGCGGCGCGACGTTGCCGACTTCTGGGCGACGGGACGGCTGAACGAGCGCTCCAACGTTCAATTCGGCGAAGGCGGCGCCGGGACCTTTTCCGACGGCAAGCTGAACACCGGCACCCGCGACGTCCGCCACCGCTGCATTCTGGAAACGTTCGCCGCCCTCGGCGCGAGCGAGGACATTCTGATCGACGCAAAGCCGCACATCGGCACCGACCGGCTGTTCACCGTCTTGCAGAACCTCCGCCGCGAGCTGCTTCTGCTGGGCACGGATATCCGCTTCTCCCACCGTCTCATCGGGCTTGAGCAAAGGGACGGCCGCCTGTGCGCACTGCGCGTGGAGGCGGACGGCGAAGCGTACACGCTCCCGGCGGAGCACGCAGTCCTCGCGGTGGGACACAGCGCGCGCGACACGTTTGAGATGCTGCTTGCCGCCGGTATCGCGATGGAGCCGAAGTCCTTCGCCGTGGGCGTGCGCATCGAGCACCGCCAGCGCGATATGGACGCGCGGCAGTACCGGCAGCACGCGGGAAGCCCCGCGCTTCCTCCCTCGACGTATAAGCTCTCCGTCCACACGGCGGAGGGGCGCGGCGTGTTTTCGTTCTGCGTCTGCCCAGGCGGGCAGGTGGTCGCCGCCGCGAGCGAGGCGGGCCGCGTCGTGACAAACGGCATGAGCGAGCTTGCACGCGACGGAGAGAACATCAACGGCGGACTGCTCGTATCCGTCGTGCCGGAGGATTTCGGCGGCAGCGGGGCGCTCGCCGGGGTCGCGTTCCAGCGGCGGCTGGAGGAGGCCGCGTTCGCCCTCGGAGGCGGCGGCTTTGCCGCGCCCGCGCAGACGGTCGGCGATTTTCTCGCGCACCGTCCGTCCTCCGGTCCGGGAAGTGTCCTGCCGACCTACCGCCCCGCCGTGCGCTGGTGCGACCTGCACGAGTGTCTGCCCGATTTCATCTGTCAGGCGCTGGAGGAGGCGCTCCCCGCGCTTGACGGGAAGCTGCGCGGCTTTGCGGCGGACGATGCGGTGCTTACTGCGGTGGAAACGCGGTCAAGCTCTCCCGTGCGCATCCTGCGCGATAAAAATTTTCAATCCGGACTGCGCGGGCTGTACCCCTGCGGGGAGGGAGCCGGCTATGCCGGCGGCATTCTCTCTGCGGCGGCGGACGGCATGCGCTGCGCGGAGCAAATCATAAAGGAGCTGAGCGAACATGAGTAAGCAGATCGGCGTGGTCATTGATTTTCTCAATGACGAATTTGAAAAGCAGATCAACGACGCGGCGCGGCGCAACGGCTACAGCGTGCGCTATTTTCCCTCCAGCGCCGCAGCCGTCGGCAGCGTGGACGAGTGCGAGATCCTTTACGGGCACTGCTCGCAGAAGGTGCTGCGCAGCGCGAAGAGCCTTCGGTGGTACTGCTGCTGCTGGGCGGGCGTGGACCGACTGTGCGACGAAAGCCTGTACCAGAATCCGGATTGCCTGCTCTCCAACTCCTCCGGCGCGTACGGCACCACCATTTCCGAGCATCTTATCATGGTCTGCCTGATGCTGCTGCGCCGCCAGCTCGAGTATACGGAGGTCATCCGCACCGGCGGCTGGCGCGTGCTCCCCGGCGGCATCCGTTCGCTGCACGGCGCGCGGATCACCGTGCTCGGCACGGGCGACATCGGCACGGAGTTCGCCCGCCGCGCACAGGCCTTCCATCCCGCGCGCATCGCCGGCGTCCGCCGCACGGAAAAGCCGGGCGACCCCGCGTTCACCGAGCTGCACACCCTGTCCGGGCTGGACGCGCTTCTTCCGGAAACGGACCTGCTCGTTATGGCGCTGCCCTCCACGGCGGAGACGGTCGGCCTCCTCTCGCGCGAGCGCATGGCGCTTCTGCCGAAAAGCGCGTACCTCGTCAACGTCGGGCGCGGCGACGCGATCGATCAGGACGCGCTGATCGAGGCGCTCAACGCGGGGCGGCTTGCCGGCGCGGCGCTGGACGTCGTCGTTCCCGAGCCGCTTGACGCCTCCCATCCGCTGCGCAGCGCGGCGAACCTGCTTCTCACGCCGCACGTGGCGGGCAACATGACCCTCGGCTACACCTGTGAGCGGAGCGTGCAGATGTTCTGCGAAGACCTTGACAACTATGCGTCGGGCCGTCCGCTTGTGCATCTTGTTGACAGAAAGAAAGGATACTGATGCGGCTTCCATCGAAAGATTTTCTTCTGCGGCTCGCGCAGGGCTTCATCATTGGGGCGGGCGGGATCCTGCCGGGCATCTCCGGCGGCGTGCTCGCGGTCGTCTTCGGCGTATACCGCCCGGTGATGGAGGTTCTGGCGCACCCGCTCGGCGGTCTGCGCCGTCATTTTCCGCTGCTGCTGCCCGTCGGACTGGGTGCGACGCTCGGCTTCCTCGGCGGCAGCAGCCTGATCCTCGTTCTCTTCGACCGGTCGGAAAAGCTTGCGACCTGCCTTTTCATCGGCCTCATCATCGGCACGCTCCCAAGCCTGTGGACCGAGGCGGGACAGCACGGACGCAGCCGGGGGGCGCTGCTCTCCTGCGCGGCAAGCTTCCTCGTCCTCTCCGCCATCCTGCTCTATGCGCAGTACGGCGCGTTCTACACGATGTCGGCGGACTTTTTCGGCTTCCTCTTCTGCGGCGTTCTCTGGGGGCTGAGCCTGATCGTGCCGGGCATGACGTCCTCCTCCATCCTGATGGCGGTCGGGCTTCTCACCCCCATGGTGGAGGGCTTTACCCGCTTCGATATGTCCGTAATTCTGCCGTGGGCGCTGGGGCTTGCCGCCGTGGTCCTGTCGCTCGCGCGGGTCGTGAACTGGTGCTTCCGCGCGCACTACCCGATCTTCTACCACGGCGTGTTCGGCATCGTCTTGGCCTCGACGCTGACCATCGTTCCCCTGCACTACGACGGCGCGAGGGACGCGCTGCTCTGTCTGCTCTTCGCTCTGCTCGGCGCTGCGGCGGCGTACCTGAGCGCAAAGGTGCAGCCGTCGGAGCCTTCGTAGGCGCTCAAATCCGCAGTCATTCTACATACAGACTTCGAGCCGTCCGGCACGCCGGGCGGCTCAGCGCGTCGAAAAGGTCTTTTCTCCTCGCTGAGCAGGTTCTCAGAGCTTTTTGAAGCTCTGAGAACCTTTGATTTTAATGGCGCGGGACACCCCTTATGTGTTTCCCGCGCACACTCTTCCCTTCCGTCGCGGAAAATCCGCCGCCTCTCTACATACAGACTTCGAGCCGTCCGGCATGCCGGGCGGCTCTTTTCTGCCATGCTGTCAAAAGCTCCAGTGGATCTCGACCGGGACCTCCCGCGTCCCCGGAACGCGTCTGCTGACGGAAACATAGTCGATCAAAAGCTCCGCCATTGCGCGGGTAAGGCGCTCCGGATGGGCGCAGCGCTCCGCCAGCTCATGCCGGTCGTCCCCCGCTTCGATCCGCTTCTCCAGCTCGTCCGCGCGGGCGCGGGCGTCTTCGGCGGCGCGCTCCAGCCGGTCGCGCTCGGAGGCAAAATCCCTTGACATCTCCGTGTAGTCGGCCTCGGAGATCACCCCCCTGACCTTATCCATGTAAAGCTCCCGAAGACCCCGCGCGTACTCGCCGGCCTTTCTCTGCCAAGCTGCCAGATCGCGGAGCAGACGCTCCCTCTGTTCGCACAGACCGCCGCTCGGCACGATCCCGCGCTCCAGCTCCTCCCGGTCAAGGTATTCCGCCGCCAGACGGTTCAGCTCGTCGGTCACAAGCTGCTCCAGCCGGTCAACGGAGATGAAGGCGCCGGCGCACGCGTCCTTCGCCGCGTACCGGGTCGCGCATTGCAGATAGTGCCTGCCCCTGCTTTTGGACGAACGCATCGCGCAGCCGCAGCAGGCGCACCGCGCTTTCCCGGCGAACAGCCCGACCGTACCGCCGCCGAAGGGCTTCGCCCTCTGCGCGACCAGCGCCTGCACCCTGTCCCAAAGCGCGCGGTCGATGATCGGCTCATGCGTTCCCTCCACAACGTACCATTCGCTCTTCGGCCTCGGCCGGTTCCGCTTCGTTTTGTAGGAAACGCTGCCGTACCTGCCCTGCACCATATTGCCAATATAGATCTCGTTCACCAGCATGGCGGAGATTGCCGGATACTTCCAGAGCGTTCCGCTCCCCGCCTTCGCCTGCCGATACCGCAGACCGTGCAGACGCTTGTACTCCGTCGGATTCGGCACGCCCCGGTCGTTGAGCATGCGGGCGATCGCCGTTTTGCCGTACCCCTGCGCGAACAGGGAAAACACCTCGCGGACAACGGCGGCGGCCTCCTCATCGACGATCAGATGGCCCTTCCGCTCCGGGTCCTTCCGATAGCCGTAAAGGGCGAACGACCCGATGTGAAAGCCGTTCATCCGCCGGCTGGTCAGAACGCTGCGGATATTTTCGGACATGTCCTCCAGATACCACTCGTTGACAAGTCCGTTGATCTGGCGGGATTTTTTATTGCCCCTGTTTGCGGTGTCGGCGTTGTCAACGATGCTGATAAAGCGGATGCCCCAGAGAGGAAACAGCCCGTGTATGTACTTTTCCACCAGCTCAAGCTCACGGGTGAAGCGGGACTGCGTTTTGCACAGAACGATATCGAATTTCCGCTCCTGCGCGTCCCGAAGCAGACGGTTGAACTCCGGGCGGCGGCGGTCCGCGCCGGCATAATCGTCGTCGCTGTACACATTGTAAAGCTCCCAGCCCTGCTCCATGACGTATTGCAGCAGCATGGCCTTCTGGTTCTGTATGCTCCCGGAATCGTCGGTCTCGCGCCGTTTGTCCCTGTCCTCCTCGGACAGGCGGCAGTAAACCGCCGCCTTCACCGCTCCGCCTCTCCCGGCAGACGGTCCGGACCGTCCTCGGGACGGCTCGCCGCCCCGCCCTGCTCGAGCAGATTGACCATCTCGATCCACCTCTCCGTCAGCCGCTTTCCGTCGGGCTTCTCTCCGCCGTCCCTGAACACGCTTTTGCAGACGGGCACGCGCTCCGCTCCGTTCTCCACGTCCATCCCCTCCAATCAGATGGTACACTACTATGCGCGGCGGCAGGTCCGCTATTCCGCCCCGGACAGCCGCGCGCCGCCCGCGATTTTACTTCGATTTTACAAAAAGCGGCTTTTACATTTTACAGCCGAGCCGTAGGCTTGAGGTACAGAAGGCAAAAGCAATGAAACTTACGTAAAGTGAGGTACGAAAGATGAAAAGAACGATCAAACTTTTTGCGGCGGTTTTACTGAGCCTGTCCCTGCTTGCGGGCTGCGGCGGGAAGGAGCAGGCCGACGGCGGGCTGAGCGGCAGCGTTTCCGTAAACGGCTCGACGTCCATGGAAAACGTCATCGGCGTGCTTGCCGAGCAGTTCATGAACGACAACAGCGGCGTGACCATCACCTACGATCCCACCGGGTCCGGCGCGGGCATCGAGGCTGCGGGCAGCGGCACGACGGATATCGGGCTTTCCTCCCGCGCGCTGAAGGACGCCGAGACCGCAAGCGGTCTGACCGGAACGGTCCTTGCGTATGACGGCATCGCCGTTATCGTCAACGCCGAAAACCCGGTCGCCGACCTGTCGGTGGAGCAGATCACGCAAATCTTCACCGGCTCCGTCACCGATTGGAGCGAGCTTGGCGGCGCGGCGGGCAAGATCTCCTGCATCGGACGCGAGGCCGGAAGCGGAACACGCGACGGCTTCGAGAGCGTCACCGGCACGACGGACGCATGCCGTCTGGATCAGGAGCTGACCTCCACCGGAAGCGTGATTGAGGCGGTCGCCGGGAATGTGAATGCCATCGGCTACGCGTCTCTCTCTGCGGTCGAGGGCCGGGATACCGTCAAGGCCGTGACGGTCGGCGGCGTGGCGTGCACGGAGCAGAACGTGCTTGACGGCAGCTATGCCGTGCGCCGTCCCTTCGTGCTCGTGACCAAGAGCGGCGAAACCCTCTCCCCTGCGGCACAGGCATTCTTCGACTACGCAACCTCTCCTGCGGCGGGCGACCTGATCCGCGCGGCGGGCGCGGTCCCCGCGGCGCAGTGAGCCGGGCGGTATTTCCACCGAAACAACAAAGGAGGCGGCCATCATGGAACATTACCTGACTGCCGCGCCGTCCGTCGCGGGCGGCACGGCGAAGAATACCGGGCGGCGGAAGGGGCGGAACACGGCGGAGGCGTTGATCCGGCTGCTGTTTCTGCTCTGCGGCGTCACGGCGGTCGGCTTCGTACTGCTGATCAGCGTCTACCTGATCATATCCGGACTGCCCGCCATTCGGGAGATCGGACTTGCGGATTTCCTCTTCGGCTCCGTCTGGGACCCGACCAACACGACCACCGGCGCGCAGTACGGCATCCTGCCGTTTATCCTCACCTCGATCTACGGAACGGCGGGCGCGGTCATTCTCGGCGTGCCGATGGGACTTCTGACGGCGGTGTTCCTTGCGAAGCTCGCGCCGCCGAAGGCTGCGGCGGTCATCCGCACGGCGGTGCAGCTGCTTGCCGGCATCCCGTCGGTGGTATACGGCCTGATCGGAATGATCGTGCTGGTCCCCGCCGTCCAAAGGACCTTTGATCTCAACTCGGGCGCGTGTCTGCTCGCGGCGATCCTCGTGCTGACCGTCATGATCCTGCCCTCGATCGTCAACGTATCCGAGACCGCGCTGCGCGCCGTGCCGAAGGAGTATGAGGAAGCCTCTCTCGCGCTCGGCGCGACGGAGATCGAGACCTGCTTCCGCGTCACGCTGCCCGCCGCGCGCAGCGGCGTCGCCGCCGCCGTGGTGCTCGGAGTAGGACGCGCCATCGGCGAGGCCATGGCCATCATCATGGTCGCGGGCAACGTTTCCAACATGCCGGGCCTGTTCACGCCGGTCCGCTTCCTGACGACCGGCATCGTCTCCGGCATGCCCTACGCGCCGGTGGGCAGCCTTTATCAGCAGGCGCTGTTTTCCATCGCGCTGGTGCTGTTTCTGTTCATCATGCTGATAAACGTTCTGCTCAATCTGTTCATCAGAAAAAGGAGGGACTGAGCCATGCGCCACGGACTGTCGCCGCGAAGGCGCGCATATGACCTCTGCATGCGTGCGCTGGTCGGGATCTGCGCGCTTGCGGCGTGCGCGCTCCTCGTTCTCCTCATCGGCTATATCCTCTTCCGCGGCGCCGGCGGGATCACCTGGGACTTCCTGTCCGGGCAGTCGAGCTATATCAAAAACACGGTCGGCGTTCTTCCGAACCTTCTCAACACGCTCTATATCATCTTTACGGCGATGGTCGTCGTCGTTCCGCTCGGCGTCGGCGCGGCCGTCTACCTGACGGAGTACGCGTCGAACCACAGGCTGGTCAGCGCGATCGAATTTGCGTGCGAAACGCTCGCGGGGCTTCCGTCCATCATCTTCGGACTTGTGGGCATGCTGTTTTTCGTAAGGAAGCTGGGGCTTGGCGCGGGCGTGCTCGCCGGCGGCCTGACGCTGGTCGTCATGATCCTGCCGACCGTCGTGCGCACAACGCAGGAGAGCCTGAAGACCGTCCCGCAGTCCTATCGCGAGGGCGCGATGGGTCTCGGCGCGGGGAAATGGCGCACCGTGCGCACGGTGGTGCTGCCGAACGCCATAGACGGCATCGTCACCGGCTGCATCCTCGCCGTGGGACGCATCGTCGGCGAGAGCGCGGCGCTTCTCTATACGGCGGGCTTCGGCCTGACGCTCAACAGCTTCCGCGAGGCGCTTCACTCCTCGTCGGCAACGCTGACCGTGGCGCTCTACGTCTACGCCAACGAGCGGGGCCGCACGGACGTCGCCTTTTCCATTGCGACGATCCTGCTGCTGCTTACGATGCTGCTCAATTTGTCCGCCGGCTATGTCGGAAAACTGCTGAAAAAAAGCAAATAGGAGAAAACGATGGGAATTCTGGATGCAAAAAATTTGAATCTCTGGTACGGACCGAACCACGCCCTGCATGATGTGTCCATCTCCCTTCCGGAGCATGAGATCACGGCGTTCATCGGTCCGTCCGGATGCGGGAAATCGACCTTCCTTCGAACGCTCAACCGCATGAACGATCTGATCCCCTCGGTGCGCATCACGGGCGAGGTGATCTTCGGCGGGGAGAATATCTACGCCCCCGGCGTGGACCCGACGTGGCTGCGCAAGCGGATCGGCATGGTGTTTCAAAAGGCGAACCCCTTCCCCATGAGCATTTACGACAACGTCGCCTACGGTCCGCGCACGCACGGCGTCCGCAGCCGCGCAAGGCTTGACGAGATCGTGGAAAGCTCGCTTCGCTCCGCCGCCATCTGGGACGAGGTGAAGGACCGGCTGAAGAAAAACGCGCTGGGGCTTTCCGGCGGACAGCAGCAGCGGCTGTGCATCGCCCGCGCCCTTGCCGTCGAGCCGGAGGTCCTGCTCATGGACGAATCCACCAGCGCGCTCGACCCGATCTCGACCGCGAAGATCGAGGACCTTGCCGTTGAGCTGAAAAGCCGCTACACCGTCGTCATGGTGACGCACAACATGCAGCAGGCCGCGAGGATCTCCGACCGCACGGCGTTCTTCCTGCTCGGCGAGCTGGTGGAGTTCGGAAAGACGGAGCAGCTTTTCTCCAACCCCGCGGACAAACGGACCGAGGACTACATCACGGGCCGCTTCGGTTGACCGCGCGGCACAGGCTCCGCCCGCCGCCCGGCGGAGCCGACTCTGTGATCCCGGGCGGCAGAACGGAGCCTTTACTATGAGAAACAAATTTGAAGAGCAGCTTTCGCTGCTCAATCACGAAATGATCGCGATGGGCGCTCTCTGCGAGGAGGCCATCGCGCTTGCGGTCAAGGCGATGAGTGAAAACGACCGCGGCCTTGCCCGGCGCGTCGCGCCGCTCGACAGGGAGATCGACCGCAAGGAGCGCGAGATCGAAAACCTGTGCCTCCGCCTTCTGCTTCAGCAGCAGCCGGTCGCGCGCGACCTGCGCCAGATCTCGGCGGCGCTGAAGATGATCACGGATATGGAGCGCATCGGCGACCAGGCGGAGGACATCGCGGAGATCGTCGGCTTTTTGCAGGGCCATCAGGCCGAGGACGGCGATCTGCTGCGCGGAATGGCGGAGGCGAGCATCCGAATGGTGACGGAAAGCGTTGACGCGTATGTAAAATGTGATACAATACTGGCGGAACGCGTCATCGCGGAGGACGACACGGTGGACGATTACTTTGCGCGCATCAAGAGCCGCCTGATCGACCGGATCGCGCGCGACCCCTCCGAGGGGGAATACGCGCTCGATCTTCTGATGATCGCCAAATATTTTGAACGCATCGGGGACCACGCCACCAACATTGCCGAGTGGGTGATCTTCTCCGTCACGGGCGTTCACAAGGGGGAGCTGCAATGATCTGGTGCGTTGAGGACGACGAGAGCATCCGCGACATCGAGGTATACGCGCTCGAGTCCGCCGGGATGAAGGCGCTCGGCTTTTCCGACGGCGGCGCGTTCTGGGACGCGCTGCGCACGCAGGCCGACGCGCCCGCACTGGTCGTGCTCGACGTAATGCTTCCCGGCGTCGACGGGATAGAGCTTCTGCGCCGCATGCGCGCGACGGAGCGCTTTTCCGCGATCCCCGTCGTCATGGCGACCGCCAGAGGCGCGGAGTACGACAAAATTCAGGGGCTTGACCTCGGCGCGGACTACTACCTCACCAAGCCCTTCGGCGTGATGGAGTTTGTCTCCTGCGTAAGGGCCGTGCTGCGCCGCTGCGGACCGGGGAAAACGGACGGCCAGCTCCGCGCGGAGGGACTGACCGTCGATCCCGCAGCGCACACCGTCACAGCGGACGGACAGCGCGTGGAGCTGACCTATAAGGAGTTCGCGCTGCTGCGCCTGTTCCTCTCCCGCCCCGGAACGGCGTTCACGCGCGAGCAGCTGATGGAATCGGTCTGGGGAACGGACTACTGCGGGGAAACGCGCACGGTGGATATGCACATCCGCACGCTGCGCCAGAAGCTTGGGGCATACGGCGCGCGCATCGCAACGGTGCGCGGCGTCGGCTACCGCTGGGAGACGGAAACACAATGACAAAAAAAATCTTTCGCTCGATCCTCACGGTGGGCGCCGCAGTTCTGGCATGCAGCGTGCTGCTCGTGATGGGATGCTTTTACAGTTTTTTCGAGGGTATGCAGGAAAAGCAGCTGCGTGAGGAGCTTTGGCTTGCCGCCGCTGCGGTGGAGCGCTGCGGCGCAGCGTACTTTGACCGGCTCGACGCGGGAAACAGCCGCATCACATGGATCTCCTCGGACGGAACGGTGCTGTGCGACACCGGCGCGGACGCGTCGGAGATGGAGAGCCACGCCGACCGCGAGGAGTTCCGTCAGGCGCTGGAGACCGGCGAGGGCAGCTCGAGCCGCTACAGCGCGACGCTGCTGCAAAAAACGATCTACAGCGCCGGGCGGCTGTCCGACGGCACGGTGCTGCGCATATCCGCCAGCCGCGCGACGATGGGCGCGCTGCTGCTCGGGGCGTTCCAGCCGATCCTGCTGGCGGTCTGCCTGCTGCTGGGGCTTTCGGGCTTTCTTGCAAGCCGGCTCTCGCGGCGCATCGTCGAGCCGCTCAACACGCTCGATCTTGAGCATCCGCTGGAAAACGACGCATATGAGGAGCTTTCTCCCCTGCTGCGCCGCATCGACCGCCAGCGCCGCCAGATCGACGCGCAGCTGCGCGAGCTTCGCCGCAAGACGGACGAGTTCACGCAGATCACCGCCGGGATGAACGAGGGGCTGGTCCTTCTTGATGAGAAGGGCACGGTGCTGAGCATCAACGGCGCGGCGCAGAGCATCTTCAACACGAACAGCGCCTGCGTCGGGCAGGATTTTCTGACCGTGGACCGCGAGCATTCCATGAGCCTTGCGCTGGAAGCGGCGATGGCCGACGGGCACAGCGAGGTCCGCGCCGAGCGCGGCGGACGGGAATATCAGTTTGACTTCAGCCGCATCCGCTCGGGCGGCAGCACGGTCGGCGCGGTGCTGCTCGCGTTCGACATGACCGGTCAGGCGTTTGCCGAGCGCAGCCGCCGCGAGTTCACCGCAAATGTCTCGCACGAGCTGAAAACACCGCTCCAGGGGATCATCGGCAGCGCCGAGCTTCTGGAAAACGGCATGGTGAAGAGCGAGGACGTTCCCCGCTTCGTCGGTCACATCCGCGCGGAGGCGCAGCGGCTCATGACGCTCATCGGCGATGTGATCCGGCTCTCCCAGCTTGACGAGGGCGTTCAGCTGCCGGGCGAGACGGTCGATCTTCTCGCGCTCGCGCAGGAGGCGAAGGACAGCCTCCGCTCTGCGGCGGAGAAGAAGGGCGTTACGGTCTCCGTCTCCGGGCAGAGCGTGCCGCTCATCGGCGTGCGCCGTCTGCTCTATGAAACGGCGTACAATCTCTGCGACAACGCGATCAACTACAACGTCGAGGGCGGGCGCGTGGATATCTCCGTATCGGAGGAAAACGGCGAAGCCGTCCTCACCGTGCGCGACACCGGCATCGGCATCCCTCCGGAGCACCGCGACCGCGTTTTTGAGCGCTTCTACCGCGTTGACAAAAGCCACTCCAAGGCGAGCGGCGGGACCGGGCTGGGGCTCTCCATCGTCAAGCACGCCGTGCAGTACCACCACGGCAGGATCGACCTTACAAGCGAGGTCGGAAAGGGGACCGAGATCACCGTCCGTCTTCCGCTGGGCGCGGCATTTGACGCGAAGTCGGACGGCGGCTCCGACGGGAAATGATCTCCATATTTCACGCGGCGCAAAAACGCTTTGATGCGCAAAGGGGCCGGCGGTTCTGTTGAACCGCCGACCCCTTTGACCTGTCTGTGAAAGCGCCCTCTCACTGCGCCGCATCCTATTTCCGTCTCCACCGGCGGTATCTCCGCGCGAACCGGTGCAGCAGCTCGTCGAAGGTGAGAAACAGCGCCGCGCCGAGCAGGAATGTCGCTGCGGTGAGATACGGCGCGGTCTCCGTCAGCTCCTTCACCGCCGCGTCCAGACGAAGGACGAAAACGGTGCACGCGCACATTGCCCCCGCCGCAAGCGCGTAGACCGCCAGCTTAGCTGAAAGCCGGGCCGCGCGGCTCGGGATCGCGTCAAGCTCCGGCTGCACAAGCGGATAGCTTCCGAAAAAGCAGAACAGCAGCGCCGCCTCCTTGTCCGGGCCGAGCAGCAGCCCCAGCGCGGCGGCGGCAAAAAAGCAGAGCCACCGGCGCGCTCTCCCGCACTCCTCCCGCACCGGCAGAAGGCATGCCGACGCGAGCAGCGGGCAGGCGTAAAGCGCCAGCGGCAGCACGCCGCCGAGAAAAAGGAACACCGCCGCCAGCGCGACGAGCATGCTGCACAGTGCCAGCTCCCATGTCTGCCGCTTCATGGCTCCCTCCCAAAAGCGCCGGTTCGCTCCGCGCTTCGGCGCATATGTTTTTTCTGCGGAAAAAGCGCCGCGTTAAGCGGCGCTTTTCGATCATTCATCGCCGGGCTTTTCCCCGCCGTTTTCCTCCGGCTTCTCCGTCCCGTCCTCCGGGGCGGAAGCGTCCTTTGCCTCAGGCTCGTCCGCCGGGGCGTCCCCGTCCTCCGACGGCGGCATCTCGATCTTCTCGCTCGTCATCGAAATGTGACGCGCGGGCGCTTCGATGCTGTTCGGGACCGAGAGACGGAAGCCGTCGCCGCTCTTCCTGGTCGAGGCGTAAGCGTCCTCCACCGTCGCGGGGTCGCGTCCCTCAAGAATGGCAACCATCTCGCCGCCGGTGATCGTCTCCTTCTCCAGAAGATAGGCGACGACCTTGTGCATATCCTCCAGATTCTCCTCAATGACCTTCACCGCGTCGGCATAGCAGTGGTCGAGCAGCTCCTTAACGGCGCGGTCCATCACCGCGGCGGTATCCTGCGCACAGTCAAGCCCGTAGCCGCCGTCCAGATACTGGCTGCGCACGGAGCCGAGCGCCATCATGCCGAACTCGTCGCTCATGCCGTACATGGCAACCATGCTGCGTGCGATGTTCGTGGCCTCCTGAATGTCCTGCGAAGCGCCGTTGGTCATCGTCTGCATCACGACCTGCTCGGCGGCGCGTCCGCCCATGGAGACGGCGATCTTCGCCATCAGCTCGTCGCGCGTGCGGAGGTTGGTCTTGTCCTCCTCCGGCATGAGGAGCGTATAGCCGAGGCTCCCCTCCGTATGAGGAACAATGGTGATCTTCTGCACCGGCTCGGCGTTCTTCTGCCGGTAGGCGACCATCGCGTGGCCGACCTCATGATAGGCGACGAGCTTCTTTTCAAACTCGGTGAGAACGCTGTTCTTCTTCTCGCTGCCGGCGATGACAAACTCGAACGCGGCAAGCATGTCCTCCTGCGTGACGAGCTTCCTTCCCTTGCGCACGGCGCGCAGCGCCGCCTCGTTCACGATATTGGCAAGATCCGCGCCGACGCAGCCGGCGGTCGCAAGCGCGACCTTCTTCAGATCCACGTCCTCGCCCAGCCTGATGCTGCGGGTGTGGACCTCGAGCGTGGCCACTCTTCCCGCCAGATTGGGCCGGTCGATCGTAATGCGCCGGTCGAAGCGGCCCGGGCGCAGCAGCGCCTTGTCCAGCACCTCCGGACGGTTGGTCGCAGCAAGAACGATAATGCCCTTGCCGGGGTCGAAGCCGTCCATCTCCGCAAGCAGCTGGTTGAGCGTCTGCTCACGTTCGTCGTTTCCGCCGCCGAAGCGGGAATCGCGCGTTTTTCCGATCGCGTCGATCTCGTCGATGAAGATGATGCACGGCGCGACCTTGGACGCCTCCGCAAACAAATCGCGCACGCGGCTCGCGCCCACGCCCACGAACATCTCGACAAAGCCGGAGCCGGAGATGGAGAAAAACGGGACGTTCGCCTCGCCGGCGACGGCCTTCGCCAGCAGCGTTTTGCCGGTCCCCGGAGGGCCGACGAGCAGCGCGCCCCTCGGCAGCTTGGCGCCGATGTCGGTATATTTCTGCGGATTGTGCAGAAAATCAATGATCTCAACAAGGCTTTCCTTCGCCTCGTCCTGCCCCGCCACGTCGGCAAAGGTAACGCCGGTGGATTTTTCCATATAGACCTTGGCGTTCGCCTTTCCGACGCTGCCAATGCCGCCCAGCCCTCCGCCGGTCCGCTGGCTGATAAAGCGCATCATCAGCAGAAACGCGCCGACCATCAGCGCCGTGGGCAGGACGTAATTTATCATGATCGCCATGAGCAGCGAGGTCTCCGGATCGTCCGGCTTGTAGAACTCCACGCCCTCCTCGTCAAGCAGCGTCAGCAGTCCCGGGTCGTTCAGGCGCGAGGTGTAGAGC
>CAKTJA010000005.1 GCA_934567115.1 uncultured Oscillospiraceae bacterium | reverse complement strand
CTGTTCAAACCCTCGCATCGTGTCTCCACGACTCTGCGGCAGCAGTCCATATCCTGATGGTAGCCTTACCTACCGGATACGCGATTATTACTATATTTATATAATATTCGGCTTTTTTCCGCTTGTCAAGCGTTTGGCTGATTTTTCCGCCGCGGCCGGGCAAAAATACCGCAAGGCGGAAACGCGGAATCTTTCTCTTTCTTTTTTTGGCGGCCTGTGCTATAGTGTAGTCGTTTCCATGCCTCTAACGAAAGTTTTACGGATCGGGGGTGAGCCGGCCTTGCTCAGGCGGATCGGACAAAACCGCTTTTTTCGCGGGACGGCGATGCTTGCCGGCCGCTATTTTGAGCACCGGGTCGCCCGCGACAGCGCGGCGCTGACCTATTACCTGCTCTTTGCCATATTCCCGCTGCTCATCTTCCTGAGCAACCTTGTGGGCATTTTCGCCGTGGATATCGAGGGCTTCCTGCGCGACCTCGGCACGCTGATCCCCGCCGAGGTGCTGGAGCTTCTGGTGCAGTATCTGCGCTATGTCTCCCGCGTTTCAAGCCGCACGCTGATGACCTTCAGCCTGATCTTTTCCGTCTGGTTCCCGATGCGCGCGGCGAACGCGCTTCTGCTCTCGGTGCGCAAGGCGTACGGAATGGGCCACCCGACGCATTTTCTGCGGCATCAGGCAAAGGTGTTTCTGTATACGATCTGCCTGATCCTGACGATCCTGCTCTCGCTGGTGCTTGTGACGGTGGGCCGCCGCGTGCTGGACCTGCTGGCGGACGTCATCCCGCTCAGCGCCCGCTTTGCGGAGCTGTGGAATTCGCTGCGCTTCGTGCTGCTGGGGGTGATCGTGTTTCTTGCGCTCGCCGCGCTGTACGCGCTTGCGCAGGAGACGCGCAGCGTCCACTATATCTGGCCCGGCGTGCTTTTGAGTCTGGTGGCGTGGATGGCGCTCTCCCTCCTCTTCTCCCTGTATGTGGAGAGCGCGGCGAACTACTCCGTGATCTACGGCTCGATCGGGGCGATTATTGTTTTGCTTTTGTGGCTGTATCTGACGGCCACGATGATGATAATGGGTGCGGAGTTCAACAGCGTCCTGATGGAGCTGAGGGCCGGGCGGGACGAAGAGACCGCGGCATAAACGGCGCCGCTTCGGCGCGGACGGCAGAATGGAGAGTTATACGTGAAAATTATTATTGTCGGTTTGGGAAAGGTCGGCTTTGCCATCGCGCAGCAGATGGTTGGCGAGGAGCACGATCTTGTTCTGGTGGACAAAAGCGCTGCGGCGATCGGTCATGCCGACGCTGCGCTTGACGCCATGTGCGTCGAGGGGAACGGCGCGGGCGTAAGCGTGCTGCTGCGCGCGGGCGTGCGGGACGCGGACCTTGTGATCGCGGTGACGGCGGACGACGAGGTGAATCTGGTCTGCTCGCTGATGGCGAAGAAGCTCGGCGCGAGGCATACGGTCGCCCGCGTGCGCAACCCGGAGTATTTCCGCGACGCGCCCATCCTGCGGCGGGAGATCGGGCTTGACCTTATCATCAACCCGGAGTACGCCGCCGCGCAGGAGATCGCGCGGGTCCTGCGCGTCCCCGCCGCCTTCAGCGTGGAGAGCTTTGCCAACGGCATCGTCGAGCTGATCGGCTTTCAGATCGAGCCGGGAGACAGCATGGCGGGAAAGAGCCTGATCGAGTACAACCGTCTGCACCCGAACGCGCTGCTGCTGTGCGCGGCGAAGCGCGGGGACGAGGTGCTGGTCCCCAACGGACATTTCGTGCCGCAGCAGGGGGACCGCGTTTACGCCGTCGGCACGCCCACGGAGACGAGCCGCGTGCTGCGCAGCATGGGCCGCGAGACCGCGCCCATCCGCCGGCTGAGCGTGCTCGGCGGCGGACGCATCGCGCTTTATCTCGCATGGGCGCTCGAGGGGCTTGGCACACATATCACGATCGTCGAGCAGGACGAGGAGAAATGTGTGTCTATTGCCGAGAAGCTGCCGAAGGCGACCGTCATCCACGGCGACGGGACGGATCATGAGCTGCTGGAATCCGAGGGGATCTTCGACGCGGATGCGTTCGTGTCCGTCACCGGGCGCGACGAGGAGAATCTTCTCATGGCGCTGTCCGCCAGAGAGGCGGGCGTTGCAAAGGTGCTGCCGAAGATGTCGCGGCCGAACTATACCGCGCTGGTCCACGAGCTTGGCATAGACACCGTCATTTCGCCCCGGGACGCCACGGCGAGCCAGATCTCAAGCTATGTGCGCGGACTTGCGAACTCGCAGGGCAGCGCCGTGGAGAGTCTGCACAAGCTGCTCGGCGGAGCGATGGAGGCGGTGGAGTTCACGGCGGGCGCGGCGACGCATTTTCTCAATTCGCCGCTCAAGGACCTGCACTTCAAGCCCGGACTTCTGATCGCCGCGATCGTGCACGGGGGGAAGCTCATCATCCCCGACGGACACTCCATCATTTCAGAGGGAGACCGCGTGATCGTGGTGGCGAAGTCCCTGTTCCTCAAGGATCTTAACGATATTCTTGTGCGCTGAGCCGCCGCACGGAAGAAGACTGCTATGAACAAAAGATTTATTTTAAGGATACTTGGCATTATCCTGTGCATCGAGGGGACGTTTCTGCTGCCGCCGTTTTTCCTTGCGCTGGCGCGCGGGGAGAATGCGTCCGGATTTGCGTTCTCCGCGCTGGCGTGCTTTGCGGCGGGGGTCCCCCTGCGCTGTCTGCGCGCCGCGAAATCGCGCCTCCAGACCCGCGACGGCTATATTGCCGTGGCGCTCGCGTGGCTTGTGCTTGTGCTGTTCGGCGCGCTGCCGTACCGTTTGAGCGGCGTGCTGCCGTCCTATATCGACGCGCTGTTCGAAACGGTGTCCGGCTTCACGACGACGGGCGCGTCCGTGTTCGCGCGGGTGGAGACGCTGCCGCACGGCATTCTCCTGTGGCGGGCGCTGACGCAGTGGCTCGGCGGCATGGGCGTTCTGGTGATGATGCTGGCGCTGCTGCCGAAGCTCGGCGAGGGGAGCGTCAACCTGATGCGGGCGGAGTCGCCCGGTCCGATCAGCACGAAGCTGCTGCCCCGCACGGCGGACACGGCGCAGGCGCTTTACAGCATTTACATCGCGCTCACCGCCGCGCAGACGGTTTTGCTTCGCGTTGCCGGGATGCCGTGGTTCGACGCCGTGACCACCGCGCTGACCACCATCTCCACCGGCGGCTTTTCCGTCCGCGACGCGAGCATTTCCTATTATGGGAGCAGCGCGATCAACTGGATCCTGATCTTTTTCATGTTCATCTCGTCAATTAACTTTTCACTGCTCTACATGGCGGCGACGCGGCGCGTGCGCGACGCGCTGCGCAGCGAGGAGCTGCGCGCCTATGCGCTGATCGTCTTCGGCTCCACTGCGCTGATCGCCGTCGATCTTGTCCTCAAGACGGGAAAGGGCGTTTATCAGGCTGTCGAGCAGGCGGCGTTTCAGGTGACGACCATCATCTCCACCACCGGATTTTATACCGAGGACTACGACCTCTGGCCGCACTTCTGCCGCAGCATGCTGCTGATGGTCATGTTCATCGGCGGCTGCGCCGGCTCCACCTCGGGGGGAATGAAGGTCTCGCGCTTCGTGGTGCTCTTCAAGGGGCTGCGGCGCGAGCTACGCCGCATTCTCCACACGCGTGAAGTGCGCCCCATCACGCTTGACGGACAGCGCGTGGAGGAGGAGACGATCTCCGCCGTCTCCGGATTTTTCTTCGCCTACGTCGTCATTCTGCTGCTGTGCGCGGCCGTGGTCTCGCTGGACGAGGTGGATCTTGCGACCTCGCTGAGCGCGACGATCACCAGCATCAGCAACGTCGGACCCGGGCTGTCCCTTGCGGGACCGACAAGGAACTTTGCCTTCTTCTCCGCCGCCTCGAAGCTTGCGCTTTCCTTCACGATGCTGCTCGGACGGTTGGAGATCATGCCGCTTCTGGTGCTGTTTCTTCCGTCGGTGTGGCGCAGGAAGTGAGCGCGCGGCTTGATGATGTTCGCGGCGCGGTGCGCGTCTGCTCCGGCTGACATGCGTATCCGGCCTTCCGGTTGAGAGGGTCCCTGCCGTTTTTTGAAAAAAGCACCCCCGGATCGTTCGATCCGGGGGTGCTTCGTTTACGGGAGCGGCAAAGCGTCTGCGGCGCGGTCCTCCCCCGGCGCGCACAGGCCGAGCTGGTAGAACGCGACCGCGCTGGCTGCGGCGACGTTGAGCGAGTCCACGCCGTGCGACATCGGGATACGAACGGTGAAGTCGCACGCCGCGACCGTCCGGGCCGCGAGGCCGTCGCCCTCGGTGCCGAGAACGATGGCCAGCCGCTCCGCCGCCGCAAGCTGCGGGGCGCGGACGGAAAGCGCGTCGTCGCGCAGCGCCATCGCCGCAAGCGAAAAGCCGAGCGAGCGCAGCGCCTGAGGCCATGCGCCGCCGGCGGGGAGGCGGGTCCACGGGATCTGAAAGACCGTGCCCATGCTCACGCGGACGGCGCGGCGGTAGAGCGGGTCGCTCGACGCGCTGGTGAGCAGCACAGCGTCCATTCCGAGCGCGGCGGCGGAGCGGAAGATCGCGCCGACGTTGGTCGGGTTCATCACATCCTCCAGCACGGCGACGCGGCGCGCGTCGGCGCAGACCGCCTCAAGACTTGCCAAAGGCTTGCGGCGCATCGCGCAGAGCATCCCGCGCGTGAGAGGAAAGCCCGTGAGCCGGCGGAGGATCGAAAGCTCCGCCGTGTAGACTGGAACGCCGCCGCAGCGCGCGATCAGGGGGCCGTTCGCCTCGATATGGCGCGGCTCCGTCAAAAGGGAGACGGGCGTGTAGCCCGCGTCCAGCGCGCGCTCGATGACCCGGGGGCTTTCCGCGATGAAAAGGCCCTGCTCCGGGTCCGCGCGGTTGACGAGCTGGTTTTCCGTCGTGCGGGCGTAAACGTCCAGCGCGGGGTCGGAAAAATCGGAGATGGGTTGAATGTTCGGCATGGGACCTCGACCTTCATTTCTTTTGAGGTGCCGCCCACGGGCGGGGAGCTTAAAACAAACGGGCCGCCGCGAGCAGGGAAAGCGGCAGTCCCACAATCGTCTGCACGGCCTTGCCGGGAAGACAGCGCCCGGCGGAAAGCCCGGCGGGCAGGACCATGGCGCGCGTCTGCGCCTGAACGCTCAGCCCGCCCCAGTTCATGATGGCGGCGCAGAGCACGAAGCCGGACCTCGTGGCGGGAAGCGCGGCCGCGCCGTTCGTCATTTCCACAAAGCCGAAGAGCGCCGCGCGGGCAAGCGGCGGAAGTCCGCCCAGCGGCGGGAGCAGCGTCAAAAGCCGAAGCAGCACCATGAAAAGCACGACAAAGCCGCATACGTTCCACACGGCGGCAAACGAGCTTTGCACGGCGGCGGGAAACGCGGCGGCAAGGTCGAACGCGGAGGCGTCCCCCGCCGCACGGCGGTCCGGACGGGAAACGGAGGAGCCTCGGCGCAGCAGGACGCCGGTCAGCAGGGCGGAAAGCACGTGGATCAGATAGAGATACGCGCCGGCCCGCACGCTGTGGAAAACCGAAGCGCCGCACACGCCCAGAAAAAAGCCGGGACCGGAGTTGTTGCAGAAGGCAAGCAGCTGCTCGGCCTCCTCGCGGCTCACCTCGCCACGGGCGTACAGCTCGGCTGCGGTCCTCGCGCCGACGGGATAGCCGCCGAGCAGACCGAGCGCCAGCGCGCCGGCTCCCGCGCCGCTCACGCCGAACAGAGGCCGCATAAAGCCGGAGAGCGCCCGGCCGAGCGCACGCGGCGCGCCGCTTTCGATCAGAAGCGACGAGAGCACAAAAAACGGGAAAAGGGCGGGCAGCACCGTTTCAAAGCACAGCGCCAGCCCCTCACGCGCGGCGGCGGCGCTTTCGGCGGGAAAGGCGACCAGCCCGAGTCCGCCGAGCGCCAGCGCCGACAGCAGCAGGATATCGTTCAGCACGCTCATGTCGTTCGCCTCCTCCGGAAACGATATGAACGCCGGGACGGAATTATCCCCGCTTCGGAGGGGGGGATGGCCCGTCCGCCGGGACGGAGAAATTGAGAACCGGGCCGTTTGGACCGGTTCTCAACCTTGTACGCTTTGACCGCTCAGGCGTCTCCCGGCTGCGGCGCGGGGGACGGAAGCTCGCAGTCCACGGCGGCGCGCGCCACCCGAATGGACTTGCACAGGGCGCTTACGGCCTTGTGGCGCGGGTCGTTTTTATACGCCTCAAGCGCCTCCGCCGATTCAAATTCCGAGAGGAGCACCGCGTCGTAATCCGCGCCGCCCATGCCGCGCAGGATCTCGCAGCGCCTGAGCTGCGGGATCACCCCGTAAAGGCCCGCGAGACGGGAAAGAAACTCCTCCTGCTCCTTCCGCGTACCATCGCGGAATTTCCACATGACGATATGACGTATCATTTTTTCGCGTTATAGACCTCGACGGCCTTCTTGAGAATGTCCATCGCGCGCTCGATCTTGTCGCATTCGAGGACATAGGCCATGCGGACCTCGTTCAGGCCCTTTCCGGGCGTTGCGTACATCGGCGCGCCGGGGGCGAACATCACCGTCTCGCCGTTGTCGCTGAACTCCTCAAGCAGCCACTGCTGGAATTTGTCCGCGTTGTCCACGGGGAGGGCCGCCATCAGGTAGAACGCACCCTTCGGGCAGTCGAAGATAACGCCCGGGATCTCACGCAGCTTGCGTACAAGCGTGTCGCGGCGCTTTTTGTACTCGTCGCGCACGGCGGCGAAGTACTCCGGTCCGACGGAGTAGAGCGCGGCGGAGGCGACCTGATCGAGCGTTGCGACGGAAAGACGCGCCTGACAGTACTTCATCGCCTCGCCAAGCAGCTCGTGATTCTTCGAGATCAGGCAGCCGATGCGCGCGCCGCAGGCCGAAAAGCGCTTGGACACCGTGTCGATGACGATGATGTTGTCCGGCGCCTCGTCCGCGAACGAGCCGAAGGACTGAAGCGGCTCGCCGCCGTAGACAAACTCGCGGTAAGCCTCGTCGCCGATGAGGAAGAGGTCGTGCTCCTTCGCAAGCTCGACGAGCATCCGCATTTCGTCGTCCGTCAGCACCACGCCCGTGGGGTTCCCGGGATTCGTGACCATGATGGCGCGGGTGTGCTCGTTGATCAGCGGCTCGATCCGCGCGCGGTCGGCGTAGTGATAGCCCTCCTCCGGGCAGGTGGGGATCGGGGTGATGGACGCGCCGCAGGTGCGGGTCATCGTGTTATAGTTGGGATAGAACGGCTCCGGGATCAGGATCTCGTCGCCGTCGTCAAGAATGCACTGGAGCGCGATGGCAAGCGCCTCGCTGCCGCCGGTGGTGATCAGGATCTCGCTTTTGTCGAAGTGCATGTCAAGCTTGGCATAGTAATCCGCGATGGCGTCGATCAGCGCGGGAATGCCGGGGGAGGGCGCGTATTCCAGCACGGGCTGGTCAAAGCTTCGGATCGCCTCGAAAAAGGCGGGCGGCGTTTTCACGTCGGGCTGGCCGATGTTCAGGTGATAGATGTTCACGCCCCGCGCCTTGGCCGCCACGGCGTAGGGGTGAAACTTGCGCATGGGGGACAGGCCGCACTTTTTGACCTTGCTCGAAAACTTCATCGGTGGTTCCTCCTCAAAAAAATTTAAGCTGCGCTGCGAAGACTCTGAAAAAATGGGTCCTTTTCCCTGAAAGTATATACCACGCACGGGGAAAATACAAGTCGAACGAAAGACAAAAGCGCGCGGCGGCGCTTACGGAAAATGACGGAGGAGCGGCGCGTCCTCCGTGCCGATGCAGTCGCTTTCACCGTAGACCGCGAGGCCGGAGGCCGCGAACAGCTCCGCCGTGACGCCGTCGCCGGGGGTCAGCGTGCCGGTGAACGTGCCGTCGTAGACCTCTCCCCTGCCGCAGCTGGGACTGCGCTCCTTGAGCACGGCGGCGGAAACGCCCTCCCGTTGGGCGATCGCAAGCGCGCGCCGCGCGCCGAGCCGGTAGTTCTCCGTCACATCGCGCCCGTCCCGGGTGACGACGCGCTCTCCGCGCCGCTCGCTCGGTACGCGGGGCGTGGGAAGCCCGCCAAGCTGCTCCGGACAGACGGCGATCAGCTCGAACCGTTCGGACAGGGCGCACACCGCGTCGTTCCGCTTTGCTTTGCCGTCGTAGCGGCAGGGCGTGCCGAGCAGACACGCGCTGACGAGCAGCTTCGGCTTCATCGTTCAAGCTCCAGCCGCTTTCCGTTGAGCTGCGCGAAGACGAGAACGTCGCCCTCGTAGCGGAGCTTCAGCGAAAAGAACGGCTCGTCCGAGTCCAGAAGCCGGAGGAAAATGCGGTCGCCCTCCCAGAGGAGGAGCTTCAAAAGCTCGCTCTTTTTGATCCACGCCAGTTCGCCCTCGTCGCATTCGCGCGGCGTTCCGGTGAAGCCGTCGGCGGTAAAAAGGTGCATGTACTCCGTTTCGTAAACGTCCGAAACAAAGGTGACGATGCCGCGATAGCGCCAGCTTGTAAGCGTCAGGCCCGTCTCCTCAAGCGTTTCGCGCAGCGCGCAGTCCTCGGGCGCTTCGCCCTCCTCAAACTTCCCGCCCACACCGATCCATTTGTCGCGGTTGAGGTCGTTCTCCTTCTTCACACGATGCAGCATCAGGTATTCGTCGCCGCGCTCAAGGTAGACGAGCGTGGAATTGATCGCGCGGAAAATGTGCTTGTCCATAAGGAACCTCCATACGATACGGGCCGTGCCGCCATGCGCCGGGGCGGAAAAACGCCTCCCCGTCAAGGTGCTTCGGCATGCCGAAAAAGCCGCGCCGCCATGCGCCGGGCATACGGGTCCCCTTCCGGCCCCGCCGCGTGTCCCTCCGCCGCAGAAGCGGTCCGGGCGGGAGGGCGCGCCGGACGGCGATTTTTTTCAAGTATAAAAGAGCCGCCCCGAATTTGCAAGGGGGACAGGCAAGTTTTTTCGCCGGGGGACATAGCATCGTTGGGAGCGGAGAAAAGGAGGAGCGGACGATGGAGACGAATGCCAGGCAGTACCTTGCGCGCATGGCGGAGCTGTTCGACCTGCCGGGCGACCTTGTGGCCGGACTGAGCCACATGGAGCTGCTGGGGGACCGGCAGCTTTTTCTTGAAGGACACCGGGGGCTGCTCGCCTACGGCACGGAGCAGATCGACGTGAACATCGGCGGCGCGGTGCTGCGCGTGCGGGGCGGCGGACTGACGCTGCGCAGCATGACGGACAGCGAGCTGCGCATTTTCGGACGCATCGACGGCGTTGAATTTTTGAGATAGCAGGGGGGCGGCGAGGTGAACAAGGCGGCGGAGCTGCTGCGCGGAACGCTGCGCGTGCGTGTGGAATGTTCCTATCCCGAGCGGGTGCTCAACCTCTGCGGCGCGCACGGCGTCGTGTTTTCCGATCTGCGCTGGGAGGGCGCCGCCGCGCTGAGCTTTACCATTCGGCGCGCCGACCGGCGGCGGCTCACGCAGCTGCTCGCGCCGCTTGACGCGGAGGTGGCGGTCGAACGCGCCGCGGGCGCGCCGTTTTTCCTGCGGCGCTTCCGCCGGCGGTACGCGCTGCTTGCGGGGCTTGCCATGCTGCTTGCGCTGTTTGCGCTCAACTCCCTGTTCATCTGGGATTTTGAGGTCAGCGGAAACGAGACCGTGCCGAGCGAAAAGATCCTTCGCGTGCTGGAGGGGCAGGGTCTTCGGCGCGGCAGCTTTGCGTACTCCGTCCGCCCGCAGGAGCTGTGCAACCGCGTGCTTCCGGAGCTTCCGGAGCTTGCGTGGCTGACCGTAAACATCAGCGGCTGCCGCGCGCATGTGCTCGTGCGCGAGCGCGTGCCGAAGCCGCAGCTTGCAAACGACATGCAGCCGACGAACGTCGTAGCGAAGAAAAACGCGCTCATCACCGAGGTGTGCGCTTACGGCGGCAAGGCGCAGGTGACGAAGGGTATGGTCGTCACGGCGGGGCAGCTCCTCATTTCCGGCGCGGTGGAGACCGAGGGTCCGGAGCGGCCCAGCGTGCCGAGCCGACTGCTCGCCGGACGCGGCGAGGTGTGGGGGCGGACATGGTATGAGCTTTCGGTGAAAATCCCGCTGCAATACGAGGAAAAAATCTACGCGGAACGGGAGCGGCATGCCTTCGCGCTTCTTTTTAACGAAAAGAGGGTAAAATTTGGTGGAAAAGAGAGTAGCAATTTGGATGGAAACTGTGATAAAATAAAAAGTCAGTACAAATTGACGCTGCCGGGAGGGATCGTGCTGCCGTTCACCTGGGAAAAAACCACGCTGCGCCCCTACGAAACGCGCCCTGCGGCGCGCTCGCGGGCGGAGGCGGAGGAGATCGGTGTGCGCGTGCTCTCCGAGTACCTTCTCACGCAGGTGGACGGAACGGTCGTCAGCACGCGCGCCGCCTCGGCCGCGCAGGGGGATTGGCTCCTCGTCACGCTTTCGGCGGAGTGCCTTGAGCAGATCGGGCGGAGCGTGCCGATCCTGACGGACTGAGCGCCCCTTCCCTGCGCACGATAAAAGACGCGCCGTCCCGCCGCGCATCCGCGCGGGGCGGCAGAATGGAAGAACGATCTATGGAACAACGCATCAGCATCGAGCGCCTTGAGCAGGCGATCAACCTTTTCGGCTCGTTTGACGGAAACATCCGCCTGATCGAGTCGGAGTTTCATGTCACGGTTACCAACCGTGAGGGAGAGCTGCGCGTCAACGGCGAGCCGGAGGATACGATGCTTGCCTGCAAGGCGCTCTCCGCGCTTTTGACGCTTTCGAGCCGGGGCGAGGCGATCGGTGAGCAGAACGTCCGCTATGTGATCGGCCTTGTCCGCTCGGGACAGGAGGAGAAGATCGGCGAGCTGACGCAGGATGTGATCTGCATCAGCGCGAAGGGCCGGCCCATCAAGCCGCGCACCATCGGGCAGAAGGAGTATGTGGATTCGATCCTTCGCAACGCCGTCACCGTCGGCGTAGGCCCCGCCGGTACGGGGAAGACCTATCTTGCCGTCGCGGCGGCGGTCGCCGCCTTCCGCGACCGGAAGATCAACCGCATCATTCTCACGCGCCCCGCGGTGGAGGCGGGCGAGAAGCTCGGCTTTCTGCCGGGCGACCTGCAGAGCAAGGTCGATCCCTACCTGCGCCCGCTTTACGACGCGCTTTTCGACATGCTCGGCGCGGAGACCTATCAGAAATACCTTGAGCGCGGGAACATCGAGGTCGCGCCGCTGGCCTATATGCGCGGGCGCACGCTTGACGACAGCTTCATCATCCTCGACGAGGCGCAGAACACCTCCTGCGAACAGATGAAGATGTTCCTCACGCGCATGGGCTTCGGCTCGAAAATGGTTATCACCGGCGACGCGACGCAGATCGACCTGCCGGCCGATAAAATGAGCGGCCTGAAGCAGGCGGTCCGCGTGCTGAAGGATGTGGAGGGCGTCGGCGTGTGCACACTCGGCGAGCAGGACGTTGTGCGCCATGTGATGGTCCAGCGCATCATCCGCGCCTATCAGGAGTACGAGGACGCGCGGAACGGGAAGAGGAAAAAGTGATGGCAAAAAGACACTATATCCCCGTCACGTCGGACGTGCCCGGCGTCAGCGACGGGAAGCGCGCCTTTATCCGCAGGGTCATCCGCACGGCGCTTGCCGCCGAGGGGGCGGACTTTCCCTGCGAGATCGACGTTCGGCTGACGGACGACGGCACGATCCGGGAGATCAACCGCGAGACGCGGCAGGTGGACAGGCCCACCGACGTGCTGAGCTTTCCGATGTTCGAGCTTTCGCCCGGCGAGCTTCCCGGCGTGGAGGACGCCGACCCGGGAACGGGGCTGGTCCCGCTCGGCGACATGGTCATCTCGCTCGAGCGCGTCGCGGCGCAGGCGAAGGAGTACGGGCACTCCGCCCGGCGCGAGCTTGCCTATCTCGTCACGCATTCCGTTCTGCACCTGCTCGGCTACGACCATCTGGACGAGGGACCGATGAAGGCTCAGATGCGCGGGCGGGAGGAGAGCATCATGAAGCTGCTCGAGCTTGAGCGGTAAGCCGCTTTCGCGAAAGGGCGCGGCGGAGGCCCGCCTGTCCGCGCGGCGAAATAAATTCAATGTTCAACACCGGAGAAAGTTGAGGATCACCTGCCATGGAGAAAATCAAAACCGCCATGATCACGCTCTGCGGGCGGCCGAACGTCGGCAAGTCCAGCCTGACCAACGCCCTCGTGGGAGAGAAGATCGCCATCGTTTCCAACAAGCCGCAGACCACGCGCAACCGCATCTGCGGCGTTGTGACCGACGGAGACACGCAGCTCGTGCTGCTGGACACGCCCGGCTTCCACAGGGCGCGCAACCGCCTTGGGGATTATATGGTCAAGGTCGCGCGGGAGAGCATCGCCGACGTTGACGCGGTCGCGCTTCTGGTCGAGCCTGTGCCGCACGTCGGCGCGCCGGAGCGGGAGCTGATCGAAAAGATCCGGAGCGCGCGGCTCCCCGCGATTTTGTGCATCAACAAGATCGACACGGTCGCCAACAAGGACGAGCTGCTGGCCGTTATCGCGGCGTACAGCGAAGCGTACCCCTTCGACGCGGTGTTCCCCATCTCCGCGCGCACGCGCGACGGGCTGGACGGACTTCTGGAGGAGTTTAAGAAATACGCCGCCGAGGGGCCGCAGCTTTTCCCGGACGGCATGACCACCGACCAGCCGGACCGTCAGGTGATGGGAGAAATCGTGCGCGAAAAGCTGTTGCGGAATCTGGACAAGGAGATCCCGCACGGCACGGCGGTCGAGATCACGCGGTTTGTCGAGCGCGACGACGAGGTGATCGAGACGGAGGCCGTCATCTACTGCGAAAAGGCGAGCCACAAGGGGATCATCATCGGCAAAAACGGCGCGATGCTCAAGAAGATATCGACGGAGGCGCGTCAGGATATGGAGCGCTTCATGGGCACGAAGGTCTATCTTGAAACGTGGGTCAAGGTCAAGGAAAACTGGCGGGAGAATATGAACTATATCCGCAGCTTCGGCTACAACGACCGGTAGGCCCCAGTTTTTCCCGGCGATAGAAAGGCGCTCCCACGCTCAAGCTAACGGCGAGGTGAGCGTATGGACAACGGCTATTACGAGCTGTTTTTGCAGACGGGCAGCCCCGCGTTTTACGTGCTGGCGAAGCAGACGGAGGAGCAGACGCAGAAGTCCGCGCCTCCGACGGCGGGATAGCGGCGCGCCGGGGGCAGTCCGGCGAAGCGAAGAATAAAGCGGGTCGGGGAATATCCCCGGCCCGCTGCGGCTGTCGGCAAAGCGGAAAATTTTTCGTAACGGCAAGGAAGCGTGCGCGCGGGAAACCCGGGAAGGCCGTCCGCGCCATTGAGATCAACGATTTTCACAGTTTTTTCAAGCTCTGAAAACCCGCTCGGCGGGGGAGAAAACACTTTTTCGACACGCTGAGCGGCGCGATCTTTCCGACGGTCCGACGGCCCGCTGAGAAACGTTTTTCATAAAAATGACCTGACAAAGAACGGGAGGAGCCGTTGCTGTCAACGGCTCCTCCCGCTTTTTTCAGTGTTTTTGAGAGACCCTATTCCATGCGGACCGCACGGCTTCCCCGGCGGTCACGCGCCGGCGAAGCGGAACACCACCCCCGCGAGGGCGGACAGAGCGATGAAAATGATGGGGTGCCAGTCCTTTGTCGCCTTGACGCCCTGCGTCAGGACGAGCAGGACGGCGGCGAGGATCAGTCCCGGCAGGAACGCGCCGCCCGAGGGGGAGAACGTCTCGCGCACGACGACGAGGCCCGCCGAGGTAATGAGCGCGGTGGAGGCGGGACGCAGACCGTAGAACGCCCCCGCGACATACCGGCTGTCCCGGAATGCTTGCAAAAAGGCGGCGACCAGCAGAATGACGATGATGCTCGGCGTGATGAGGCCGACGGTCGCCGCCAGCGCCCCCGGCACGCCGCCGGTAAGAAAGCCGACGTAGGTCGCCATGTTCACGCCGATGGGTCCGGGTGTGGATTCGGACACGGCGATCATGTCCGCAAGCTGCGCACGGGTGAACCATCCGGTCTTGTCGGAGATGTCGTAAAGAAACGGGAGCGTCGCCATTCCGCCGCCGACGGCGAAGAGGCCGGTTTTAAAAAACTCCCAGAAAAGCTGAAGGTAAATCGTCAATTCTCCTCGCCCTCCTTCCCGGAAAGCGTGTGCAGCACGATGCCGGACGCCGCCGCGAACAGGACGAACACGACCGGCGACCAGTCCGTCAGCAGCGACGCGAGCAGGACCAGCAGATAGAGCGCAAGCGTCTTTTTGTCCACGACGGACTTTTTCCACAGCTTGAGCACCGCGTTGAAGATCAGCACGCATACGCACACGCGGACCCCGGCGAAGGCGTTTTTCACCCACGCGACGGCGGAAAACGTCGTGATAACGCCGACCAGCAGCGAGATGATGACAAGGGAGGGGAACACGACGCCGAGCGTCGCCACGACGCCGCCGGGCGCGCCCGCGACCTTGCGTCCGGCGAAGGTCGCCGTGTTGACCGCGATCACGCCGGGCGTACACTGCCCGATGGCGAACCAGTCGGCAAGCTCCTCCTCCGTCGCCCAGCCTCTTTTTTCAACCACCTCGCGCTGTAGGATCGGCAGCATGGCGTAGCCGCCGCCGAAGGTCATCGCGCCGACCTCGGCAAAGGTGTAAAACAGCGTCCAGAGCTTTTTTATCATACGTCCTCCCTATCCACATAGCCGTACAGCCCACGCACGGAAACCTCGCCCGTTCGCACCGTTTCCAGCGTTCCGTCCTCGTGACGCACGATAAGGCCGAACTGATCGTCCACATCGAGCGCCGTGACCCGCTCCCGCGCGTCGCGCCAGAGAAGCTGCACCTCCCTGCCGAGGGTGAGGCAGCCGCGCCGGTAGGCGGCGAGATAGTCCGCCGTATCGCCGCAGCGGAGCGCGTCGTAAAGCCGGTCCAGCTCTTCGATCAGCGCCGCAGCCAGCGCCGCGCGCTGCACGCGCCGCCCCGTCTCCAGAAAAAGGGAGGTCGCCGTATCCGCAAGCTCCGGCGGGAAATCCTCGGACGTGTTGTTGCAGTTGATCCCGATGCCGATCACGGCATACTGAAGCTCGCCGCTCTCGCCCTCGAGCGAAAGCTCGGTCAGCGTTCCGCTGAGCTTTTTCCCGTTCAGCACAAGATCGTTCGTCCACTTGATCTGCGGACGCACGCCGCACGTGCGCTCGACCGCGTCGCATGCGGCCACCGCGCCGAGGGCGGTCAGCGGGAGCAGGCGCGCCGGCTCAAGCGCGGGGCGCAGAAGGGCGGAAAGATACACGCCGCAGCCCGCCCGGCTCGTGAAGCCGCGTCCGCGCCGACCCCGTCCGGCGGTCTGCTCCTCCGCGACGGCGACCGTTCCGTCCGCCGCGCCGTCCGCCGCGATGCGCTTTAAAAAGCTGTTGGTGGAATCCACGCTTTCAAGACAGTGCAGCGTGCGCCCGACGGTTTTCACGCCGTGCAGCCGCCGCCTCAGCTCGTATTCGGTCAGCGCGTCGGGCGCCGCCGCGAGGCGGTAGCCCAGCCCGGCCTGCGCTTCGACGGTGTACCCGTCGCGCCGCAGGGCGTTCACGCCCTTCCAGACCGCCGCGCGCGAGATGCCGAGCCGCTCCGACAGCGCCTCTCCCGACAGAAATTCCCCCTCCCGTTCGCTCAGGAGGGAAAGGATCTTTTCCCTGCTCACAGTGCTCACTCATTTCCCGGTTTTTTCCAAAGCTGTAACCGTTTTGTAGTTGACGAACGACAAGCTTCGCCATTATAATAGATCATTACGAATTATTGCCTGTTTTGCGCCCTTCGGTCAGACCGCTCAATGGTCCGGCCGCGCGGCGCATATGCGGGTATCCCATAAAAAACAGCGCCCCGCGCCCGCCTTCACACGACCGGGGCCGTGTCCGGCATGCGTTATTTTAGCACGCCGGGTCTGCGTTGTAAACCATTCTTCCCGTTTCAATCTTTTTTTAGGAGCGCCGCCGTGAGCTTTTCGACCCTGCCTTTTCTTTTTTATTTTCTGCCGGCCTTTCTGGTCGTTTACTATATCGCTCCCGCGCGGCGGCGCAACGCCGTGCTCGCGCTGGGAAGCATTTATTTCTATTGGCGCGGCGCGGGGACCGGGGGGACGCTGACCCTGCTCGCGCTGGTGCTGATCAACTATGCCGCCGCCCGGTTTATCGAGGCGCGGCGCGGGCGCGAACGGCGCGCATGGCTTGCCGCCGCGCTGGTATGCGATTTTGGGAGCCTTTTTTATTTTAAATACATGGGCTGGTTTTTGGAAAATCTGGGCACACTGACGGGGAGAGAGCTTTCCCTTTTCCGCGTGGCGCTGCCGCTCGGCATCAGCTTCTACGTTTTTCAGAGCGCGGCCTATGTGATCGACGTTTACCGCGCCGACGCACGCGCGGAGCGCAGCCTTGTTGATTTCGCCGCCTTTGAGACGATGTTTCCCCAGCTTGTGATGGGGCCGATCCTGCGCATGCGCGACGTGGATGCGCGGCTGCACGCGCGCAGACCCTTCCGCCGCGCGGCGGTGGAGGACGGCTTCTCGCTTTTCGTGGTGGGGCTGGGCTGCAAGGTCATTCTGGCGGACCGGCTGGCGGCGCTCTGGGCGGCGCTTGAGCGCATCGGCTTCGCCTATCTCTCCACGCCGCTGGCGTGGTTCGGCGCGGTGGGATACAGCCTTCAGCTTTACTACGATTTTGCCGGTTACTCGCTCATGGCGATGGGACTGGGGGGCATGCTGGGCTTCTCGATCCCCCGGAACTTCGATCTTCCGTACTGCTCGCGCTCCGTTTCCGAGTTCTGGCGGTGCTGGCACATCACGCTCGGCAGCTGGTTCCGGGACTATCTGTACGTTCCCCTCGGCGGAAGCAGGAACGGCGCGGCGCGGCTGTTTTTCAGTCTGCTCGCGGTGTGGACGCTGACGGGCCTGTGGCACGGCGCAAGCTGGAATTTCGTGCTCTGGGGCTTTGTGCTGTTCGTGCTGATCGCGCTGGAGAAGTTTCTGCTCGGCGGATTTTTGAAGCGCCATCGCGTTTTCGCAAGGCTTTACTTTCTCTTCCTCATTCCGCAGACGTGGGTGATCTTCCGCATTTCCGACCTGGGGGAGCTGGGGGCGTACTTTTCGCGGCTCTACCCGTTTTTCAGCAGCGGGGAGAGCGTCTTTGCCGGGGACTTTCTGCGCCAGCTCAAAAGCTTCTGGCCGCTGTTTGCCGCCGGAGTGCTGCTTGCCGCGCCGTGGCCGCGTCGCTTCTATGAAAAGTACCGCTCCACGCCGCTGGTCTGGCTGCCGCTGTTCGCCGTGTTCTGGCTCTGCGTTTACCTCATTGCGTCCGGCGACGGCAGCCCGTTTCTCTATGCCAGCTTTTGATTCGATGAACAGGAGGAATTTTCAGTATGCCGCATTTTTCACCGCTGCTCTGGCTCTGCTCGATCAGCGCCGCGCTGCTCAACACCTATGCCGCGCTTGACCCGACCGGCGCGTACGGGGACTACCTCGCGCAGCTGGACGCGGACACGCCCGCCATCTCCGCGCTTCTCGCCGCCGCGCAGGACGGCGTTTATCCGTGGACGGTTTCCGCCGCCCTGCCGGGGGGAGATCCGACCTACGGCATAGACCTGGATACCGAGCCGTCCCCTCCGTCCGGGGAGGCGCAGGCTCCGGAAAATCCGGAGACGCCCGAGGCTCCGGACGCGACGCCTCCGGTCGAGGAGGAGCCGGCGCCCGTCTTCACGCAGGTGGACGAGAGCTATTTTGACGACGCGCTGTTTCTCGGCGATTCGCATACGGCGGGCTTCCACGACTACGCGGGGCTGCGCAACGCGGCGTATTTCACCAAAAACGGCCTGAGCGTATGGGACGCGACGGAAAAGCGCTTTATCGAGCTTGACGGGGAAAAGCTGACGCTCGGCGAGGCGCTTGAGCGGAGGAGCTTCGGCAAGATCTACGTCATGCTCGGCATCAACGAGATCGGCTCCGGCAGCACGGAGAGCTGGGCGGAGCAATACAGGGTGTTGCTCAACATGCTGCGCGAGACGCAGCCGGACGCGGTCATCTTCGTTCAAAGCATTTTCCACACCACGCGGGAGAAGTCGGAGAAATCCTTCTTTAAAAACGAGGTGATCGACGAGCGCAACGCCGCGCTTGCCGCGCTCGCGGACGACCGGACGGTGTTTTATCTGGATGTGAACCCGGTGTTCGACGACGGGACGGGCGCGCTGCGCGCCGACTGCTCGGGCGACGGCGTGCATGTCCGCGCGCCGTACTACGTCGAGTGGCGCGATTTTCTGATGCGGTTCGGCGTGGTGAAGGCGGCGGAGCCTGTCGGCCGGTGAGCCGCCGCGCGCCGGGCCGAGGTGCGCGCAAAAGCTGTTGAAGAGGGTCTGCCGTCCGCCGAAAGCGGGCGGCGGACCTTTTTTGCGCGTATTTCTGCGCATAATTGTAAATTTTTGCAAACCCCCTTTTATCCGTCCGCGTCGTGTGCTATACTTTATCTAATTATTTGTGCCGAAAGGAAACTGTGGATATGGAAAACCGGATCACCGTCTCCATCTGCGGCGAGGACTATACCTTTGTCGCGGAAGAGGCCCCCTCCTATATGCAGAAGGTCTCTTCCTATGTGGGCGTGAAGATGGACGAGATGCTTGCCGCCGCCAAGGTCGGGAAGACCGACGCCGCCGTGCTCACCGCCGTCAACATCGCCGACGAGCTTTTTAAGGAGCGCGAAACGGGCGAGTCCCTGCGCCGCCAGCTCAAGGAGTGTCTGGACGAGGCGGCTCAGGCCAAGAACGAGGTCAGCGAGCTTAAACGCGAGCTGTTCAAGCTTCAAAACAAAAAGTAATATGACGGAGCTGCTTTCTCCCGCCGGCGGACGCGAGGCGATGATCGCCGCCGTGCAGAACGGCGCGGATGCGGTGTACATGGGCTTCGGGGGCTTTAACGCGCGGCGCGGCGCCAGAAACTTCAGCGATGAAGAATTTCAGGCGGCGGTGCGCTATTGCCATTTGCGCGGCGTGAGGGTCTACCTGACGCTCAATACCCTTGTGACGGACCGCGAGCTGCCCGAGCTTGCCGAGGCGGCGGCGCGGGCGAGCGAATACGGCGTGGACGCCGTGCTCGTGCAGGATTGGGGCGTGCTGGAAACGCTGCGCCGCGTCGCTCCGGACGTGCCGCTTCACGCCAGCACGCAGATGGCGCTCCACACGCTCTCCGGCGTGAGGGAGGCCGCCGCCCACGGTATGAGCCGGGCGGTGCTTGCCCGCGAGCTTTCGCGGGAGGAGCTGCGGGAGATCGCCGCGGCCGCGCCCATCGAGGTCGAGGCGTTCGTTCACGGCGCGCTCTGCATGTGCTACTCGGGCGCGTGCGAGATGTCCGCCGTGATCGGCGGGCGCAGCGGCAACCGAGGCGCGTGCGCGCAGCCCTGCCGTCTGCGCTACGGCTGGCACGGGAAGGCGGACGCAAATCCGCTCTCGCTCAAGGATTCGAACCTTTCCGCCGACATCTGCGGCATGGCGGACATGGGAATCGCCTGCCTGAAGCTGGAAGGACGCATGAAGCGGCCTGAGTACGTCGCCGCCGTCACCGCGATCTACGCCGCGCTTCTGCGCGACCGCCGGCCGCCGACCGCCGACGAGCAGAGGCTGCTTGCGCTGGCCTTTTCCCGCAGCGGCTTCACCGATTTTTACTACCGCGGCAGACGCGGGCGCGGGATGTTCGGCGTTCGTCCGGAGGGCGAGCGCTGGCCCGAGGAGTGGTTCAGCGAGCTGCGCGCCGCCTATGAGAAGGAGGACCTTCGGCTCGTTCCCGTTTCGTTTGCCGCCGAGATCAGGGGCGGAAGCCCCATGACGCTGACCGTCCGCGACCCGGACGGGAGATGCGTCGTCGTGACTGGCGCGGTCCCGGAGGCGGCGCGGAGCCGCGCCCTGACGGAGGATGAGGTGAGAAGCCGCCTGTGCAAAACCGGCGGGACGGCGTTTACCGTCGCGGACTGCTCCGTTTCTCTGGAGGACGGGCTTTCCGTCAGCGCCGCCGCGCTCAACGCGCTGCGCCGCGCCGCGCTCGGCGCGATGGAGGAGCTTCGGACCGCCGTGCCGCCGCGCCGCGTGTATCAATGGACCGCGCCTGAGAAGCTCGCCAACCGCACCGAGCCGCCGCGTCTGACGGTCTCCCTTTCCCATGCGGAGCAGCTTACCGACGCGCTTGCGGACGAAGCGCCGGAGACGGTCTACCTCCCGCTTGAGCTGCTGCCCGAGGTCGAGCTTGCGCCCTACCTTTCCCGTACGCGCTTTTGCGCGGTGCTTCCCCGCGTCTGGCGCACGGGCGACGAGGCCGCTCTGCGCGAACGGCTCCGCGCCGCGAAGGAGCGGGGCGTGACCGCCGCCGCGCTTGGGAATCTGGGCCACTTCGCGCTTGTGCGCGGGCTGGGCCTTGTGCTCCACGGGGACTTCGGGCTGAACGTTTTCAATTCCGAGGCGCTGCGGTTTCTGCGCGGCTGCGGCCTGTCCTCCGCCACGCTCTCGTTTGAGCTTCGGCATGAGCAGCTGCGCGATATTTCCAAATGCATTCCCTGCGAAGCCATTGTGTACGGACGGCTTCCGCTGATGATCACCGAAAACTGCATCGTTGCGAACGAGTTTGGCTGCCGCTATTTTCACGACCGCTGCGGCGGCGCGCGGGAGGACGGCGCGTGCCGGAACGCTCCGGAGCTGACGGACCGCCGGGGGGAGCGCTTCCCCGTTCTGCGGGCCTACGGCTGCCGAAGCGAGATCCAGAACGCCAAGACGCTCTGGCTTGCCGACAAGCCGGAGTACCGGCATCTTGGGTTGAGCCTTGCCCGCCTCCGCTTTACCACGGAATCGCCCGAGGAGTGCGTGCGCGTCCTGCGCGCCTACAAGGGTCAGGGCGGCGACGCTCCCGCCGATTTTACGCGGGGTCTTTTTTATCGCGGCGTGGAGTAAGGCGCGGCCGGTCTGAGGGCGGTCTTTTTGCCCGGAACGGGCAATTTTTGAGTACACTTCGTATATTAACGCTTAAATTATACCAATCGTTTATGAGGAGCTGTGTTATGTCCCATATTGTGCTTGCCTCCAAGTCCCCACGCCGGCATGAGCTGCTGCGCCGCATGGGGATCTCCGATTTCTCCGTCGTCGTCCCCGATGTGGAGGAGAGCTGTCCCGAGGGGCTTTCTCCCGAGGACGTTGTCGCCCATATTTCCCGCCTGAAGTCCGACGCCGCCGCGCCTCTGGTCGCCGGGGACGATATCCTGATCACGGCGGACACCATGGTTTTTCTCGGCGCGCAGCGCCTTGGGAAGCCGCACGACGAGGAGGACGCGCTCCGCATGCTTACGGCGCTTGCGGGGAACCGCCACACCGTCTGCACCGGGGTCACCGTCCGGCGCGGCGGACAGGTCGAGGCGTTCACCGTTTCGACCGACGTGTACTTCCGCCCCTGCACGAGGGACGAGCTGCGCGCCTACATCGCCACCGGAGAGCCGATGGACAAGGCCGGCGCGTACGGCGTGCAGGGTCTGGGCGCGCTTCTGGTCGAGCGGATCGACGGCGACTTCTACAACGTGATGGGTCTGCCTGTGGAGCGGCTCGGCGCATGCCTGAGCCGGCGGTTCGGCGTAAGGTTTTTCTGATCCCGGGCGGCGAAGGGAGGATGCGCCATGCGTGAATTTCTGGAAAAATACGGTCTGCGCCTGCTTGCCGTCACGACCGCCTGCGCAGTGCTCATAAGCGTTTTGAACTATCTGAGCGCGACCTCCGGCTTTCTGCAAAACGCCGTGGGGGTCCTCACTTCGCCGTTCCGCGCGGCGGCGGCCTCCGTTACGCAGTGGGTCGAGGACAAGCAGCGCTACTATAAGGACTATTCGGAGCTTCTTGCCGAAAATGAGGAGCTGCGCGTCCGCGTCGCCGAGCTGGAGCGCGACGCGCGGCAGGCCGACGCCGACCGGGAGGAGAACGCGCTTCTGCGCGAGCTGCTTGAGCTGAGCAGCCAGCGCCGCAGCTTTGTGTTCGAGGCGGCGGCGGTGCTCTCGCGTCAGAGCACCAACTGGACCAGCTCGCTCACGCTCAACCGGGGCACGGCCCACGGCGTCGCGCGCAACGACTGCGTGATCTCGTCGGAGGGCTATCTGGTCGGCGTCGTGTCCGAGGTGGGCTATAACTGGTGCACCGTTCTCACCGTGATCGACACCGATACGGAGATCGGCGCCCGCGTTTTCCGCACGGAGGAGGTCGCCGTTGCCGAGGGCGACCTTGCCCTGATGGGCGAAAACTCGCTCAAGCTCAGCTATCTTTCCGCCGACGCTCAGCTGATCGCCGGCGATTACGTCACCACCTCCGGCCTCGGCGGCTTTTACCCCGGCGGCCTGGTGATCGGGACGGTGTCCTCCGTGCTCACGGACGACGACGGGCTTACGCAGTATGCGGTGCTCACGCCGATGGCCCGCCTGAGCGAGCTGAGCGAGGTCTTTATCATCAAGGACTTCGACATCGTTGACTGACGCGCCGAGGAAAGGAGGCCCTCATGTCCCCGTCAACCACGCGCGACGCCGCGCTCAAATGGTCGGCCTACGCGCTTTTGATCCTGCTTCTGCTCTTTGTCCACTCGATGACCTTCGGTCGTCTGCGGATCTTGGGGGTTTCGCCGTTTCTGCCGCCGCTGCTGCTCGCCACCGCCGCCTCCATGGAGGACCGGCTCGAGGGGGCGGTCTTCGGACTGATCTTCGGCATGCTGTGCGACCTTTCGCTTGCCGCGCCCGTCCCCTGCCTTTACACCATCGCCTTTACCGCTGCGGCGCTGCTTGCGTCGTTTATGGCGGGAAGCGTGCTTCAGCCCGGCTTTCTCTGCTCGCTCGTCGTTTCGGCTGCGGCGTTTGCGCTTGTCGATCTTGTGCTTGCCGCCGTGCTGCTGCTTTCGGGGCGCGCGGACCCGCTTGCCGTTCTCTCGCGCGCCGCGCGCGAGCTGATCGTGTCGCTTCCGCTTTTGCTTGTCTGCCATCCGGCGTTCCTGTTTCTGCACCGCCGGTTTACCCTTTGACCCCGGCCGCTTGAGGAAAGGAGGTCCGCCGTGGACGACAAAAAACAGTTTAACCGCCGCCTGCTCGCCATCGGCGCGCTTTTTTCCCTTGTGCTGGTCCTCTATTTTGTCGCGATGTTTGACGCGCAGATCGTTCACGGCGAGGAATACCGCGCGCGTTCGGTCCGGGCCAACACGAAGTCGGAGACCGTCGTCACCTCGCGCGGCGTGATCACCGACCGCAACGGGAAGCTGCTCGTTTCAAACCGCAGCGTCTACACGCTGGAGCTGGACCCCGCGCTTGCCCCGGCGGACGACGCCGAGCTGAACGCCGAGCTGACGCGGCTGCTCACCCTGCTGGACCGGTACGGCGTGGAGTGGGAGGACGGTCTGCCGCTCTCCGCCGACGCGCCGTTCCGCTTCGACTTTTCCGCCGGCGGCTCTCACGCCGCGCTCAACCGCTATCTGGCGGACAGAAAGTGGGCGGACGCCGACAAGCTGAACGTTGACGAGGACCCGCCGCTGTCCGCGTCGCGCTTTTTCTCCCTGCTGCGGAAGGAGTTTGGGATCGACGACACGCTTGCCGACGCGGACGCGCGCCGTCTGGTCAGTCTGCGCTACTGTCTGGCGCTGACGAAGCTGGACCAGCTTCCGTCGACCGCCATCGCCTCCGACATTCCCGTTGAGCTGATCGCCGAGCTGAAGGACGGAGGCTATGTGCCGGTTCATGTCGGCACGTCCTCCGTGCGCGTGTATCAGACCGACGCGGCGGCGCACATCCTCGGACGGATCACCAAGATCCCGCGCGAGAGCTGGGACAAATACAAGGAGAAGGGCTACGCAATGGACGCGCTCGTGGGGCGCGACGGCGTGGAGCTTGCCTTTGAGGACTATCTGCGCGGAAAAAACGGACGGCGGCTCGTCACGGTCAACGCCGCCGGCAAGGTCACAAGCGAGATCTACTCCGTCGAGCCGGAGCCGGGGCATACCGTCGCCCTCACGCTCGACCTCGACTTTCAGGAGGACGTTGAGCGCATCCTTGCGGAGACCGTCGCGTCCATGAAGGCGGAGGACGGCGTGGAGCGTCCCGCCGCAGCCGCCGTTGTGCAGGTCGGCACGGGCGACGTGCTGGCCCTCGCCTCCTATCCGACCTTTTCGCTGAAAACCTACAACGAGGACTATCGGGAGAACAGGGACGATCCCCTCAAGCCCTTCTGGAACCGCGCCACGCAGGAGCCGTACCCCCCCGGCTCGACCTTCAAGCCGCTGACCGCCATCGCCGCGCTGGAGACCGGCGTGATCACGCCGAAGTCCAAGATCCTCACCAAGGGCGTTTACCGGTACGGCACATGGTCCTACAAGTGCTGGCTTTACAGCACCACGGGCGGCAGTCACGGGAACATCGACGTTACCGAGGCCATCAAGGTGTCCTGCAACTACTTTTTCTACGATGTGGGCCGCATGACCGGCATCTCGAACCTTGCGCGCTATGCTTCCGCCTTCGGACTGGGCGAGCCGACAGGGATCGAGATCCCGGAGAATATCGGCGTGATGACGACCCCGGAGTATGTGAACTCTCTGAAGGGGCACTACTGGACGGACGGTCAGACGCTGACCGCCGCGATCGGGCAGTCGTACTCTCTTTTCACGCCGCTTCAGCTGGCGAACTATATCGCAACGCTGGCTGGCGGCGGCACGCGCTACCCCGCGCACCTGCTTAAAAACGTGAAGGCCTACGACAGCTCGTCGCTGGTCGCCGTGTACGACGAGCCGCCTGCGGAGGTCGTTTCCATCGAGCCGGAGAATCTCAAGGCCGTGCTTGACGGGATGCACGAGCTTGTGCTTTCGGGCAGCGTTGCGTACTATTTTCAGGACTGCGTGGTGGACGCCGCCGCGAAGACCGGAACGGCGCAGACCGGCGGCAAGGTCAGCAACGGCGTGTTCGTCGCGTTCGCCCCCTATGACGACCCGCAGATCGCCGTCGCGGTCGTGATCGAGAAGGGCGGCTCGGGCAGCGCGCTTGCCTCCACGACGGTGCAGATCCTCAACGCATACTTTACCTCCGCAGACGCGGGGAAGGAGATTTTGGGCGAGAATGTCCTGCTCAAGTGACCGGCGCGCTCCCCTGTCCGGACCGGTCCGCGCCGCAGGATCAGGGAAGGAGCGTCGCTTTTCATGTCCATGAATACCCGCTATGCCGCGATCCAGGCCTCCTTCTGGGGCTCGTACGGCACGCTCTGGGCATTTATCGCGCTGCTGCTGGGCTTCTATGGCTTTACGGGCGCGCAGATCGGAACGGTCACGGCTGCCGCGACGATCTGCTCGGTGTTCCTCTCGCCTGCCGTCTCCTCGTTTCTTGACGCCCGCCCGGGGCTGGAGAACCGGCACGGCGCGATGGCGCTGCTTGCCGCCGCCGGCGCGCTGAGCCTTTTCGCGTGGCTGGTCTCCCCGCTGCCGAAGGCGGCGCTGGGCCTGTGCTTCGCGCTCATCGGCATGCTGCTCGCCTCCGCCCCGCCGTTTCAGAACGCGATGTCCATCGACGCGAACCGCTGCGGCTCCCGCGTGGTCTACGGCTTCTGCCGGGGCGTCGGCTCCGTCTCCTACGCGGCGGCGGTGCTGCTTTTCGGCTTCGTGCTCGAGCGGCGCGCGCCGACGCTGCTGCTCCCCGTCTTCGCTGCGCTGACGGGGTGCGGCCTTGCGGCGATGTCCGGCTTTCGGCTCCCGCCGCGCCCCGCCGAGGAGGACGCGGCCGCGCCGCGCGGTGCGATCGCTCTGCTGCGGGACGACCCGCGCTTTTTGCTGACGCTGCTCGGCTGCATGTTTTTCTTCCTCGCGCACACCGTATCCAACACCTACATGAATTTCCTTGTGGGAAAGGTCGGCGGGACGGCGAGCGCCGTCGGCGTGGGGCTTGCGCTCTCCGCCGCTGTGGAGCTTCCGGGGATGACGCTTGTGTCCAGACTGAGGCGGCGGTTTTCCTGCGGCTTTTTCCTGCGCTTCGCCGCCGGAGCTGAGGTCGTGAAGTTTCTCATTTATTATTTCGCGCCGTCCATCGGCTTCATTTACCTTGCGCAGACGATGCAGTTTTTTCAGTTCGCCGTCTACACGCCCGCCACCGTCTACTACGTTGCCGACACGCTGCCGCAGCGGGACCAGCTTCAGGGGCAGTCGCTGATCTATGTGGCGGGGAGCGGGCTTGGCGCTGCGCTGGGCAGCTTCCTCGGCGGACAGCTGCTCGAGCGGAGCGGGATACAGGCGGCGCTGCTGCTCGCCGTCGCCGCCTCCGTCGGGTCGCTTGTCTCGTTCTGCCTGTCCACGCTGCGCCCCGCGCGGGAGAAGGGCTGACGGACAGAGAAATTTTTACGGCTCCAAAACGGTTATTTTTTCATGCGGTATTGAATATTTTTCAACTCCAAGCTATAATGGTCTCAAGACGGCGCCGCGGCCTTGCGCGCGGCGCGCGCCCGAAAGCCCTCGGACGAACGGTACAAGGCCCGCCGGGACCGGTCCGGCGCGCTGCCAGCGGACAATGGGGAGGAGTTATGAAAAGCAGACGACAGGAAAAGATTCTGGAGCTGATCGCCCGGGACGCCATCGAAACGCAGGAGGAGCTTCTTGAGAAGCTGTCCGAGTGCGGCATTCCGAGCACACAGGCGACCATTTCACGCGACATCAAGCAGCTGCACATGTATAAGGAGCCGTGCGGAAACGGGAAATACCGCTATGCAACGTCGGCGCACGCGGCGGCGTACGATTTTACCGGACGGCTCCAGCGCATTCTGCATGAGTGCAGCCTGAGCGCCGAGCATGCGAAAAATCTTGTCGTACTCAAGACAATGCCGGGGCTTGCCAGCGCGGCGGGCGCCGCGTTTGACGCGATGGACGATCTTCCGGAGAAGATCGGCTGCGTCTGCGGAGACGACACGGTGCTCGTCATCATGCGCAGCGAGGAGTCCGCGCGGAGCTTCTGCGACGGACTGCGGCGGCTGTGCAAATAAACGGAGGCCGCCCGCCCGACCGTGCTGCGGCTGAAAAAATACGGAAAGGCAGGCTGTCTTTATGAAGGCTGAAAGAGCGTTCCCCCGCTTTGTGATCACCGCGAAGGGGACCCGCTGGGTCGAGGGAGGACACCCATGGATCTACGCGCAGGAGGTCGTCTCCGCGCCGGAGCAGGTGGAAAACGGCGCGATCGTGGACGCGGTGAGCGAAAAGGGCAAATACCTCGGCAGCGGATTTTTTTCCCGCGAGAGCAAGATACGCATCCGTCTGCTCTCGCGCAACGCGAACGACCGCTTTGACGAGGACTTCTGGCGCCGCCGTCTGCGCTACGCGTGGGAGTATCGCAAAAGCGTGATGGGCGGGGACCTCTCCTGCTGCCGCATCGTGTTCGGCGAGGCGGACGGCTTTCCCGGGCTGACGGTGGACCGGTTTTCCGAGCTGCTTGTCACCCAGACGCTTTCCGTCGGGATCGAGCGGGTGAAGGAGACGATCTTCCCTCTGCTTGTCGAGCTTCTTGCCGAAGACGGCGTGAGGATCGAGGGGATCTTCGAGCGCAACGACGCCGCGCTCCGCGCGCTGGAGGGGCTGGAGCAGGGCAAGGGCTGGTTCCCGCTTCCGGGCAGGGACGCGCCGTCCCGCACCGTGACGGAGATCTGTGAGAACGGGGTCTTTTACAGCGTGGATGTGGAAAACGGGCAGAAGACCGGATTTTTCCTCGACCAGAAGTACAACCGGCTCGCGGTGGCGCGGATCGCGCGCGGCCGGCGTGTGCTCGACTGCTTCACGCATACCGGCTCGTTTGCGCTCAACGCGGCGATGGGCGGCGCACAGCACGTTACGGCTGTTGACATTTCGCAGAGCGCGGTCGATGCGGCGCGGGCGAACGCCGTCCGCAACGGTCTGGCCGAGCGGATGGATTTTGTCTGCGCCGATGTGTTCGACTTCCTCGCACAGGCGGAGCGCCGGGGCGGGAGGCCCTATGATTTCATCATTCTCGATCCGCCCGCGTTCACGAAGTCGCGCAAGACGGTGAGGAACGCCGAGCGCGGCTATAAGGAGATCAACCTTCGCGCTCTGCGGCTGCTTGAGCGGGGCGGCTATTTTGCGACCGCGTCGTGCAGCCACTTCATGCCGTGCGAGCTGTTTGAGAAGATGCTGCGCTCCGCCGCGCTCGACGCGGGGGTCGAGCTGCGCCAGATCGAGGCGCGTCAGCAGTCGCCGGACCATCCGATCCTCTGGAACGTGCCGGAGACGGATTATTTGAAGTTTTATCTTTTTCAGGTCGTGTAGGAGGACGCCTCCCCCGGCCTGCGGCGGAGCTTTGAAAAAGGCTCCGCTTTTTGCCTGAGGAGCATAAAAGATCTCCGCCGCAATTCAGAGAATTGCGGCGGGGATCTCCTGTCAGGCGGTTTCAATTCGGATATTTCCTTTTTGTCCTTCGTCTTTTTCAATCTGCAAACAAGATAGCAAAACCGAAATTAGCAACCCAATAGATACCGTTCTGCTTCCGCATTTTCTATGTGCCATGCGGTAATACTTTGACTCATAACACCATCACTCTTTTGCACCCTTGATTCGCTTCTGGATATCCTCCACGGACGGCAGCTGGCGTTCCAGTTCTTCCGGTAGATTGCTGGTGATCTGATAGGCGCT
>CAKTJA010000004.1 GCA_934567115.1 uncultured Oscillospiraceae bacterium | reverse complement strand
GGTGCAGTGGGTGGACAAGGACGGCAAGCCTCTGCCCGCCTCCACCCAGGTCCAGGCCAACACCGAATACACCTGGAACTTTACCCCCGCAGACGCCGACAATTATAACGGAGCCACCGGCAGCGTGACCCTCTACGCCGTCACCTCCGGCGGCGGCTCCTCCTCCGGCGGCGGCTCCTCCTCCGGCGGAGGCTCCTCCTCCGGCGGAGGCGGTTCCTCATCTGCCAGCAAGACGACCACCACCACCAATGCCGACGGCTCCGTCACCAAAACCGAGATCAAGGCCGACGGCACGGTCATCGCCACCACCACCGCCAAGGACGGCTCTGTCTCCAAGACCGAGACCAGAAAGGACGGCAGCTCCGTCACCGAGACCAAGGCCGCTGACGGCTCCACCGGCACGGTGAAGACCGACAAAAACGGTCAGACCACGGCGGAGACCACCCTCAGCAGCAAGGCCATCGAGACCGCCAAGCGCAACGGCGAGCCGGTCACGGCCCCCGTTCAGGTGGAGGCCACCCGCGATTCCAGCACCGCCCCCACCGTCAAGATCGAGCTGCCCCGGTCGTTCATCACCTTGACCGCCGTTTCCGCAGACGCGGCGGTGATCTGCTCGCGCGGGAACAGGCTGATGTCGCCGTAAATGGTGCTGCGCGCGGGGGAGCCGAGCTTCGGATCGTCGGCCAGATACTCCGTGCCCACGGACACGAACACCGTTCCGGGGCCAAGGCCGTGGATGATCTCGTCGGAATAGGCGATCTGCCCTCTGCGCATGCCGGCCCCCAGCGGGATCTCGCACACGCCGGTGGCATAGATGGGCGCCGCCTGACGCTCCGCCGCGCTCTGCGCCCTCCGCACCGTCGGCGTTTCCGCAGCGGCGGACGCGGCGGGGCGGAACCACGCCTCCAGCTCCTGACGCAGCGCGGCGCTCGCCGCCGTTCTTATGTACTGCCGCACCTCCGTGGTGCGGACCTCCTCGATCAGATAGGCGCTGCGGGTGCGCTGAAGCACGATCTCCGCCAGCGGAACGTAATCCTGTCCCCCTGCGGCGGCGCGCATCTCCAGCCCTGCGGCGGCGATCGCCTGATCAATGATGCGCGGCGCGGAGACGTCCACCACACCGGAGCGCATGGTAAAATTCTCCCCGGCCGTTCTCTCCGTGTCTCCCACGCGGACGTGGATGCTGCGGCTGTCCGCCAGCAGCACGGACTCCTCGGCCGGCGAGGGCTGCGCCGTCAGGAAGCGGTGCAGCACGGCCTCGTCATCCGGGCAAAGCTCCAATATCTCGATCGGCAACTCGTGACCGCCGTCCTCGCCGGTGAACGCCGGCGTCTGGATCGCCGTCCGCAGCGTGAGCGGCCCCGCCTCGCTGCGCAGACGGCGCACGGTGACGTCCATCCGGACCGACGCGCCGCACGGGCTCTGCGCGGGCATGGCGCAGACGACCTCGTAATCCTCATCCTTATAAAGCGTCGCCGTCGCCAGAAACTCCGGCTCGGGCGGAGAGACCGGCTGAAGGGACGCGCTGTCGCGCAAAAACAGGTTCCAGCCCTCGCGGATGCGGTTGCACTCATAGCTCTCTCCGCTTTCGCCGCCGCGCACGGTGTATACCGGGTGAACGTCCTCCTCCCGGTATTGCAGGCACAGCGTCGCCCGGTCGCTCTCCAGCTCCTCAAAGCCGTCCACCGCCGAAAGCTTCCGCACAACGGGGCTTTCCACGGCGATCTCTCTTCCGCAGCCGTCCACCGCCATGCCGGAGTCCACCATAACGGACAGGTCGTCCAGACTGTATACGCCGAGTCCGCAGACGATCCCGCTGCCGAACATCATCTCGTTCAAAAAGCAGCGCTTGTGATTCCCGTAGGTCTGCTCGGTCTGAAAGTCTGCGGAGGTCAGCAGCTTCCCGACGTAGTAGCGGTTTCGCTCAAAGGGCAGCATCTGGTTGTTTTCCATAAAAGCACCATCCTCACTTTTCATCGGCTTCGGCCCGCAGTCCGGAAAAACGCGGTGAACCGCAGTTCCATTTCTTTTGACAATATTATACCATTTTCTACAGATTTTTTCCTAAAGGTTTTTTAAAAAATACCCGGCCCGTCCCGGCGTCCGGGGCAAAGCGCTCCGCTGGTCCTGTAAATGGTATGCGCCGACCCGTCTGCCTTTCCGAAAATTTTATTCCGCCGCACACGGCCCGCCCGGATGCGCGGATATGCGCGGCGGCAGCCGCAAAACGCAGCTGCCGTCCGTCGTCCGCCTCCGCGCCGAAGGCCGATATCATTTATATTTTATTACAAAGCGTTAAATTTTTCAATACAAATTTAGAACTTTTTGTCGCTTTTTGACGAAATCAGGGCGTTGCACAAATTCAGCTTTCGTTTTTCGTGTATTCGGCGGCTTGTATTTCGCGGCAAAGTCTGCTATGCTTTAGCTACAGAAACAGAAAGGGTGAGACCAATGAACAGCTGAGCGGCCCCGGCGCACCGGAACCTTTCCCCGGCACTGAATTCATTCGCAGAGTGCTCTCCAATGTCTGTCGGCATAATCGGCACAGTCACACGTCAGTGTGTTTATCATAGAAGAGAGAGTGGACATCCGGGCAAACGATTGTCAGTGTCAGCAGTCTGAAGAAAGCGAGGTAACCATTGATGTTAGATACCAAGAACCATAAATAACCCCCGGCTGCACGGACACGGAAGCAGCCGGGGGTTATTTTTTTGCGGTTTCCGCCCCGCGCCCTCACGCGGCGGCGTCTTTAAAATAAGCGGTCAGAAGATCGACGCATGCGCCGTAGCTCTTCACGCCGATGGTCCCGTAGCTTTTGAGGAAGCCGTCGTACACCTTTGTCGCGGCCTTTTCCACAACGCCCTGATACCCCGCCCAGTACTCGCTCGAGGCCCTCAGGTCCGCAGCGGCGCGCGGGTCGAGCGCGGCGCGCAGCTCGCGCCAGCCCTCCGGGTCGACGGAATAAAGCGCGTTGGAAAGGTAGATGTAACCGGACAGCGCGCCGGAATAGCGGTAAACAGCGTCGCCGCATCGGAGCGAGGCGAGAATGCCGAGGAAATTGCACTCCTGCTCGCCGGCGATCCCCCGGCGGTGCGCCAGCTCGTGCGCAACGGTGGTCGGCAGCGTCGCGACGGGGAAATCGACGTTGACGTTGCTCTCTCCCGTGAACGGGAAGTACAGGCCGGTAAAGCCCATTGCGCTCATGATCCCGGAAAACCGCATGGCCTTGGGCGGAACATCCTCCGCCTCAAGAAACGGAAATTCCTCATACAGGTTTCGATAAACGTTCGGCGCCCACGCGAGAATCTGCGCGCGGTCGGCGGAGCAGACGCCGTTTTCGTCGCGCGGCACGCCTCCCGCCGCCGCGTTGACCTCCTCGACGAAATACGCCGTCACGCGGTAAAGCTCCTCAACGGAGACCGGCTGCGGGGAAAGGCCGCTGCGGTCGCAGAAGCCGTCGGCGTAATAGTTCGCACCCCAGAGCACGCAGAAAAGCACATAGACCGCCGCCAGCGCAGAGAGCAGTCCCAGCGCGAGCGCGTACACCGCGTCCCTTTTGCGCGCGCTGCGCGCCACGGCGCGCACCCCCAGCACGATAAACGCAAGCAGCCCGGCCGCCGCCAGCGCGTACAGCGCCTCGGCCACGGAAAACGGAACGCGCTCGCACAGCACGCCAACGGCGCGGCGCAGCGGGTCCGTGACATTCCGCGTCAGCGCGTTCATCGCCGCGCGGCTCTGCCGTGCAAGCAGAAACGCCGCAAGCAGCGCAAGGTCGCTCAGCAGCCACAGATGCAGTCTGCGAAAGCGCAGAAAAAACTCCTTCATCGCACCCTCCGGTCAATCCGCCGCAGAAAGCAGCTCGCGCGTATATTCGTGCCGGGGGTGCTCAAAAAGCTCCCGCGTCGTGTTCTCCTCGACGATGCGCCCGTCCTTCATCACCATCACGCGGTCGCAGATCTGATACACGACGTTGAGATCGTGCGAGATAAACAAAATCGAAACGCCGAGTTCGTCGCGCACGGAGCGCATCAGCTCCAAAATCTGGCGCTGGATCGTCACGTCCAGCGCGCTGACCGGCTCGTCGGCAACGATCAGCCCCGGCTTCTGGATCAGCGCCGCGCCGATGGAAACGCGCTGGCGCTGCCCGCCGGAAAGCTCGTCCGGACGGCGCGCGAGGCACTCGGCGGGAAGGCCGACCTTCTCCGCGATCTCCTCGACGCGGCGGCGGCGCTCCCGCGCGTCATACTTCCCGTAGATCCGCAGCGGCTCCTCCAGAATCCAGCCGACGGTATAGGCCGGGTTGAGCGAGGAGTACGGGTCCTGAAAGATCATCTGCGGACGCTTTGTATGGTGAACGATCTCGCCCGTATGCGTGCGCACAAGGCCGAGGATATTTTTCACCAGCGTCGTTTTCCCCGTCCCGCTCTCGCCGACGAGGCCGAGGATCTCTCCCCGCCGCAGGGTGAAGCTCACGTCATGGAGCACGTCCTCTCCCCGTCTGCGTCTTCCCGGTCCCGCGCTGCGGTACCAGCAGGTTAAATTTTTGACCTCAAGGATCGGTTCGTTCATACGTCTGTCCTCCGCGCGCGCTGCGGAACGGCGTCGATCAGCTCAACGGTATAGGGATGCTGCGGCTGCGTAAACACCCGCTCCATCGCCCCCTGCTCGACGATGCGTCCCCGCTGCATCACGGCGACGCGCGAGCAGATGCGCCGCACGGCCCGCAGATCGTGCGAGATCAGCAGCATGGAGATCCCCTTCTCCCGATTGAGCCGGCGCAGCAGCGCAAGGATCTGCGCCTGAACGCTCACGTCCAGCGCGGTGGTCGGCTCGTCAAGCAGAAGCAGCCGGGGGTCCGTCACAATGGCGGCGGCGATCATCACCCGCTGGAGTTGTCCGCCCGAGCACTCATGCGGATATCTGCGGTAAAGCCCCTCCGGGTCCGGCAGGTCCGCGTCCCGCATCGCCTCCAGCGCGCGGGCACGGCGCGCGGCGCGGTCAAGCCCCGTGTGGACGGCGAGCGCCTCCTCCACCTGCGGACCGATGCGCATGAGCGGGTCCATCGCGCTCATCGGCTCCTGAAACACAACGCCGATCTCGCGTCCCTGAACGCCGCGCAGCTCGGCGCGCGGCAGGCGTAGAACGTCCCGCCCGTCAACGAGGACCGAGCCGGACAGCTCCACCCTCCCGCGCTCGATCAGACCGGAAAGCGTCATGGCGGTCACGGTCTTTCCGCTTCCGCTCTCCCCGACAAGGCCGACGATCTCTCCGTCCTCTATCGTCAGATCGATCCCCGCCACAGCCTCGCGCGACGCGTCGCGAAAGCGCACATGCAGGTCCTTCAGCTCAACCATGAGATGCTCCTTTCACCTTCGGCCCCGAAGTCCCTCGCGCTGCAATCCCTCTCCGATCAGGCTCACGCCGAGGATAAGCAGAACGATGACAAGCCCCGCGCCGAGTGCGTACCACGGCGCGGAATCAAGCATGCTCTGCGACTCCGCAAGCATATAGCCGAGGCTCGCCTCGTCCGGCGAAACGCCGATGGCGAGATAACTCATCGCCGCCTCAGCCAGAACCGCGTTGTTAAAGCCGATGGTAACGGCCGAGAGCAGCGTGCGCCGCACGTTCGGCAGAATGTGGACGAACAGGATGCGCGCGACGGACGCGCCCATCAGCTCCGCCGCGCGGACATAGCTGCGCGTACGCTCGCGGGCAAATTCGCTGCGCACGATGCGGGCATAGCTCGGGATAAACACCACGCCGAGGGCAATCGTCATATGCGCGCGCCCGCCGCCGAGCAGACTGACGAGCACAAGCAGGATAAGAATGCTCGGAAACGAGGCAAGCGCGTCGTTGAGCCGCATGATCCCCTCGTCCACCCAGCCGCCGTACCACCCGGTCAGCGCGCCGACGAGCGTTCCGACGATCGTTCCGATCAGCACCGTCCCGAGCGCAACGAACAGCGTGTCCCCCGCTCCGGACATCACGCGGCTGAGAATATCGCGCCCGAACTTGTCCGTCCCCATCGGGTGCGCGGCGGACGGCGGCAGCGTGAGCGCGGACGCGTCGATGGCGTTCGGGGCGTACGGCGTCCAGAAGCAGCCGAGAATGATGAACGCGGCGGTCAGCGCGGCGATCGCCAGTCCCGCGCGCAGAAATACGTTTCTTTTTTTCATGCCGCGCCTCCCTGTCCGTCAAGCCGGGGGTCGATGCGCCGCGCCAGAAGGTCCGCAGCCATGCTGCACAGGATCACGGCAAAGGAGAGCAGCGTCACCACGGCGCGGGCGACCGGCTCGTCGCGGCTGCCGATGGACGCCAGCAGCAGCCGGCCCAGCCCCGGCACGGAGAAGACCTGCTCGATCACAACGCTCCCCGCGAACAGATCGGCGACCGTCATCGCAAGAAAGTTCACAAGCGGGACCATCGTGTTCTTCAGCACATGGCGGTACAGGATGCTGCTGCGCGAGCAGCCCCGGCTCATGGAGGTGCGCACATAGCCGCGCTCCGCCTCCTCAAGGATCGAGGCCCGCAGCAGCCGAACGGTCATCGCAATGCGCGGCAGCGCGACGGCGAGCGCCGGAAAAAAGAGATATCCCGCGTATTCCCGCACGCCGCCCTGCGGAAACGCGCCGGCAATAAACAGATGCAGCGTCAGGCCGAAAAAGCTGGTGAACAGAATGCCGGTAAAAAACGGCGGGACCGCCATCACGACCTGACCGCACACGGTCAGCACGCGGTCGAGCCGCCCGCCGGGATGCTTCGCCGAAAGAACGCCCAGCGGTATGGACGCCGCGACGATCATCAGAAACGAAAGCGCGGTGAGCGTAAGCGTCGGCCCCAGCCGCTGCGCGAGCAGCGTGCTCACCGGAATGCGGTACTGGTAGGAAACGCCGAGGTCGCCGTGAAGCGCCGCCGCCAGCCACCGTCCGTAGCGCACGGCAAGCGGAGCGTTCAGCCCCAGCTCCTCACGCAGCGCCTCCAGCTTTTCCGGGGTCGCCTCCGTCCCGAGCAGACGCGTCGCCGCGTCGCCGGAGAGCAGGGAAAACGCAACAAAGGTCAAAAACGAGACGAGCACCATGGTCAGCAGCATCGTCGCGAGTTTTTTTGCTGTATAACGCATGGTATCCGCCTCGCTTTATCCGTTGTGAAAAATGCCCTCAGGCATAGGAAACGGCGCTCAGGTCAATGGCGTAGAGCGGGTAGAACCGATAGCCCCCAATCCCCTTGCGCACGGCAACGAGGTCGGCAAGATCCTGAATGTAGACATTCGCGGCGGTCTCCGCCAAGATCTCCTCGCAGCGGAGATAGGCGGCGGTCGCCTCAGCGTCCGTTTCGGCGGAAACGGCGGCAAGGAAAGCCGCGTCGTAATCCGCATTGGAATAATTTATAAAATTATTACCGGAAGTAGAGCAGAAACGCTCCAGCATGGCGCGCGCGGTCAGGGCGTTTGCGTCCACGCCGACCACGGTCGCCTGATACTGGCGGCCCGTGTAGACCCCGTCGAGCCACGCGGCCCACTCCACCGGCTCTATGGTCACGTTCACGCCGGCGGCGCGAAGCTGCTCGGCCACGACCTGCGCGGTGTCCATATGCGGCTGATAGTTGCTCGGCACAGTGATGGTGAGATCAAAGCCGTCCGGATAGCCCGCCTCGGCAAGCAGCGCCCGGGCCTTCTCCGTGTCGTGCGGATAGCGCTCCGCAAGCTCGGGCAGGAAATACTTGCGGAAGGCGGGATACATGCTGCTGCCCACCGCCGTACCGTGTCCGCCGGCTACCACATCGAACACCTGCTGCCGGTCGATCGCATAGCACAGCGCCTCGCGCACCCTGCCGTTCGCAAGCGGCTCGTAGTCGTGGTTGAGGTACACGGCCTGAACAAGGTTCATCGTACCTTCAAGAATATCGAAGCTTTCGGTGAGCTGACCCGCCTGTGCGGCGGTCAGATGAGCGCAGACATCCACCGCGCCGCTCTTGAGCGCGAGGACAAGCGCCTCCGCGTTTTCGTAGATCAGGCAGGTGACCCTGTCCACCTTCGCGCCCTCGCCCCAGTAATCGGCAAAGCGCTCGAAGACGATGCTCTGCTGCGCGGCGCGGGAGACGTATCGGAACGGGCCGGTGCCGACGGGAGCCGTCTCGCCGCTGTAATCCTTCGGCGTGACGGCCAGCGTCATGTTGGAGAGGAAATCGCCGTCGGGCTGCTTGAGAACGACGGACAGGCTCATGTCGCCGGGGTCCACGGCGGCGATGTTGTCCAGCGCCTTCCAGTTGCCGGAGTCCCTCGCCCGGTCGATCGACCACGCCGCGTCCGAAGCGCTCACCTCGGCGCCGTTGTGGAACTTCACGCCGGGGCGAAGATAAAAGGTGTAGGTCAGCCGGTCGTCGGAGACCTCCCACCGCTCGGCGACGGCGGGGACGAGGTTCCCGTCCGCGTCGGGCTTGACAAGCCCCTCGAAGACGTTGAAAAGAAGCTCGCGGTTCGCGGCGGTGACGCCGGTGTAGGGATCGAGGCTGTTTTCAAGGTCCTGCGCGATGCCGAGCGTCAGCTCGTTCGCCTCGCGCCGCGCGTCGGGGCCCGCGCTCTCCCCGCCGCCGCAGGCCGCGAGAGAGAGGGAAAGCGTCAGCGCCAGCATGAGCGCCGCAATGCGTTTTTTCATTTATGATCTCCTTTGGAAACGGCTGTTTCAGCCGGTCTTTCTTCCGTTTGACGCGCGGCGGCAAAAAAGCTGTCGTCCGTCACGCCCTTTTTGCGAAGGGACGCCTCGCTCATCGATTTGACGGCGGAATAGATACAGGCGAACACCGGCACGCCGAGGAACATGCCAAGCACCCCGCCGAAGCCGCCGCCGACAAGGATCGCGACGATGATCCAGAAGCTGGAGATGCCGACCGTCTCGCCGAGGATCCTCGGGCCAAGGATATTGCCGTCGAACTGCTGAAGGGCGATGATGAAAATGACAAAGTAAAGGCACTGCTTCGGATCGACGAGCAGAATCAGGAACGCGCTCGGGATCGCGCCGAGGAAGGGTCCGAAGATCGGAATGATGTTCGTCACGCCCACGAACACCGAGATGATCGGCGTATAGGGGAACTTGAGCAGCGAGCAGACGATGAAGCAGAGAATGCCGATGATGAGCGAGTCGAGCAGCTTCCCGCGCACGAAGCCGGAAAAGATCCGGTCCGCCTCGCGCACGGCGCGGAGCGCGCGGTCATAGTGCGGCGCGGAAGCGACCGCGTACAGCAGCTTGCGCGAGTGGAGCGCGAAGGTCTCCTTCCTCGCAAGGAGGTAAATGGAGACGACGACGCCCACCAGCAGGTCCTTGGCAAAGACCAGCACGCTCACCACCCCGCCCGTCACGGCGACGATGGCGACCTGCGCCTGTGGGATGACGGAATTGTAGACCCAGTTGACCAGCTCGTTATAGTAGTTCTTCACCGTCTCAAGCACCTGAGACGAGATGGTCGGATTATTCTCCATCAGCTGCGTGGCCCAGTCGTAGATCACGCGGTAATAGCTTTCAAGGTTGGAAAAAAGCAGCGCCACGCTCGCGGCCAGCTCCGGGATCAGGATGCTGAAGAGCAGGTAGATCAGCGCCGCGGCCAGCACCCATGTCACCAGAATGCTCAGGCAGCGCGCGGCCCCGCCGTGCTTCATGCCGAGCCGGTCGAGCAGGATGCGGTCGAAGAAATTGACGATGGGCGCAAGAAGGTATGCCATCGCAAGCCCGTAAAGCACGGGCATGAGGATCTTGAAAAGCTTTTCCATAAAGACGAGCAGCACGCCGTTTTGAAAAAACGTGTCGTAAAACACCAGAATGGCGCAGGCCGCCGCCGCTATGGTCACGCCCCAGTACACAAAAATCTTCTGCTTCATGGCCCCTCCTTTGCTCCGCCGGGCAGGAAAAACAGGTATGCCGGACGTTTGTAGCATACTATGATTATTGCCGAATTGCAATAGCGCAGTTTCCGTGTTATAGTACATTTCATAAATTCTTAACTATTTCGCGGAGAGGATGGTCTTTGTGGATAAAAAACTGCTGTTCATCGTCAACCCCCGCGCGGGAAAGACAAAGTCGCGCGCACCGCTGTTCGACGCGGTCTCGATCTTCTCCGACGCGGGCTATCTCGTCCGCGTCGCCGAAACACGGCGGCAGGGCGACGCCGCAAGCTTCGCCGCGCGGTACGGGGCGGAGTACGACCTCGTCGTCTGCCACGGCGGAGACGGCACGCTGAGCGAAACGGTCAACGGCATCATGCGTCTGCCGCGCGAAAAGCGCCCGCCGCTGAGCTATCTGCCCGGCGGCAGCACGAACGATTTCGCCGCAAGCCTGTCGATCCCGTCCGAGCCGGCGGTCGCGGCGCAGAGCGCCATGCGCCTTCTCCCGCGCGAGCTGGACGTCGGCATTTTCAACAGGCAGAGCTTTGTCTACGTCGCCTCCTTCGGCGCGTTCACGCGCGCGTCCTACACCGCCCCGCAGGACGTCAAAAACATGTTCGGTCACTTCGCCTATCTTCTCGAGGGCGTGAAGGACCTCGACACGCTCTGCCCCTATCGCATGACCATCACCGCCGACGGCGAAACGTTCGACGGCGAGTATCTCTTCGGCGCGGTGTGCAACTCGACCTCCATCGCGGGGCTAATGAAGCTCTCCCCCGACAAGGTGGACATGAGCGACGGACAGTTCGAGCTGATGCTCGTCCCCGTGCCGAAAACGCCTCTGGCGCTTCAGCGCACCATCCGCGCCATTGTTTATAAGGAGTACGAAACAGGCGGCGCGCTGATCTTCCGCCATGTGCGGCGCGTCACGGCGGAGAGCGACGGCAGCATTCCATGGACGCTTGACGGCGAATACGCCCCCGGCACGCCGATGATCGAGATCAATATCGAAAATAGCGGCATCAGAATGATGATCTGAGCGCGTCAGTCCTCTGTGGAGCCGTGCGCGCGATCATAGAGCAGACGCGCGCCGTCCAGAAGTCCGTCCCCGCCCTCCGTCATGGAGACGCAGCTCTCCGCGCCGAAGAGCGGAAGGACCGGCTCCATGCTCTCGTCCGAAAGCGCGGCGGCAAGCGCCGTCACAAATTCATCGCTGTTGAGGATCGCGTCCGCCGTGCTGACGACGGCGACCGTGGGGCAGAGCTCTCCTCCGTCCAGACGGCGGGTCTGCGCAGCGTCCTCCGCCCCGCCGGGGGCGGTCACGATGAGGTCATGCTCCGCGCCGTCCGTCTCCCCGCCAGGGACAAAGACCGCATTGCTCAGATCGTCCGTCGTATGCCCGTCGAAGCGCGCGTAGAGGTACGCGTCGATCCACTCGCGCGCAAATCCGCCGCAGATCAGCCACGACGCGTCCTTGACGTCTTCCCACGTCAGGGCGTCCGCCGTCTGACCGTTCCCGGCCTTTTGGAAAAGCGCCTCTCCGCGCTCCGTCCGACCCGCGCACCATACGGCGCTGTTTTCAAGCCGCTCCGATTCGGACGGCATGCAGGCGGAGACCGGGCGCATTGTGTCCTCATGCTCAAGATACGTCTCCGTGGGCACGAAGCCGACCTGCACCGTGCCCTGCGCGATCGCGCCGGCGGCCGCCTCCTCGCTTGCGCCGAAGGTCACGTTGACCCGCCCGACCTGCACGTCCCGCGCCGCAAGCGCGTCGATTAGCAGGGGCGGCAGCTCCTTTTTCAGCCGCTTCATTCCGTCCGCGTCGCCGCCCGCAGTGAACTCAACGTTCAGCTCCGCAAGCGAGATCCCCCCGTCCGCCGGGGGGACCGGCCCGTCCGGAGACGGCGGCTTCGTCCCCTCCCCGGCACAGCCGGCGAGCAGCAGCGCGCACAGCGATAAAACGAAAATCAGGCGTTTCATGAGCGTTCCCTCCTTACCCGAACGAGCGATTTCCCGGCATGCCGCCGGTTTCTTTTTCTATAGTTTACCACAGCCGGCGAAAAAAAGAAGTGACGATTGTGTTACAAATGCTTGACAGCGCGGAAAACGCGGGTATAATTTGAAAATGATTTTCATTTTCAAATTGGAGGCAGCTCATGGCGACCTATTCCACCCGCCAGCAGAGGGCGGTGTTCGACTGTCTTGCCGCGTACGCGGACCGCAGCGTCAGCGCGGCGGAGCTGACGGACGCTCTGCACGCGCGGGGAGAAAACATCGGCGCCGCGACGGTCTACCGCCAGCTTGAGCGGCTGGAGCGCTCCGGCCTTGTCCACAGGGCCGTGACCGACGGCGGCGCGTACTACCGTTACTGCGCGCACGGCGCGCACAGCGGATGCTTCCTGCTCAAGTGCGAGCGGTGCGGGCGCATCGTCCACGCGGACTGCGAACAGCTCGCCCCGCTCTACCGGCACCTTGAGCAGACCCACCATTTTTCGGTCAACCCGCGCAGAACCATGTTCTACGGGCTGTGTCCGTCGTGCAGGGAGGATGTATGAAACGATTCTTTGCGCTGCTGCTCGCGCTTTTATGCGCGTTCGCGCTGCTTTGGCGGGCCGCGCCGAAGGCGCAGCCGGACGACGGGCGGCTCCGGGTCGTCACGACGCTGTTCCCCTACTACGATTTCGCCCGCGCTGCGGCGGGAGAGCTTGCGGACATCACGCTGCTGCTCTCCCCCGGACGCGAGGCGCACAGCTTCGAGCCTACCCCCCTCGACGCGATCGCCGTTTCGCGCGCGGACGTTTTCATTTACAACGGCGGCGAGGGCGAGGTCTGGGTGGACGAGCTTCTCTCCTCCGCCGGCGGCGGAGCCGGCACGGTGCTTCGCATGATGGACTACGCGGACGTTCTGGAGGAGGAGTACGCCGAGGGCATGCAGGGCGCGCACGACCACGACCATGACCATGCGCATGACCACGAGGACGGTCACGGGGATGAGATCGAATACGACGAACACATCTGGACCTCGCCGCGCAATGCGATCTCCCTGTGCCGCGCGATCGCGGACGCGCTTGCGGCGGCGGACGCGGAAAACGCCGAAGCCTATCTCGCCAAGTGCGAGGAATACTGCGCCCGGCTCGCCGAGCTGGACGCGCAGCTATGGGAGCTGCGGGACCGCGCCGCGCGCACCACGCTGATCTTCGCCGACCGCTTCCCGCTGCTGTACTTCTGCGACGAGTACGAGCTTGACTACCGCGCGGCGTTCCACGGCTGCTCGTCCGACACCGAGCCGAGCCTCGCCACGCTCCGGTATCTTATCGACAAGGTGCGGGACGAGCATATCCCGGTGATCTACACGGTCGATCTGAGCAGCCAGCGCATCGCCGAGGCGATCAGCGAGAGCACCGGCGCGGAGATCGGACGGCTCTGGTCGATGCAGACCGTTTCAAGGGCGGACTTCAACGCGGGGGAAACCTACGTCTCGCTGATGCGCCGCAATCTGGAGGCGCTGGAAGGAGGGCTTACCTGATGGGCAGAGAGATCCTGCTTGCATGCCGCGACGCAAGCCTCGGCTACGAGCGTCACGCGCTGATCGAGCATCTGAGCTTTTCCGTGCGCGAGGGCGACTATCTGTGCGTCGTCGGCGAAAACGGAAGCGGGAAATCGACGCTTCTCAAAAGTCTGCTCGGGCTGATCGAGCCGCTCTCGGGCGAGATCGACTGCCCCGCGCGGGCAAGGGGAGCGGTCGGCTACCTCCCGCAGCAGACCGCCGCGCAGCGCGATTTTCCCGCCACGGTGGGCGAGGTGGTCCTCTCCGGCTTTGCCAACCGGCGCGGGCTTCGCTTCTTTTACACGGCGGCGGAGAAAAGCGCCGCGATGATGAACCTCGGCAAGCTCGGCGTTCTGGAGCTGCAGGGCCGCAGCTACCGCGAGCTGTCCGGAGGACAGCAGCAGCGCGTTCTGCTCGCCCGCGCGCTGTGCGCGGCGGACCGTCTTCTGATCCTTGACGAGCCGGTCACCGGTCTTGACCCCGCCGCCTCGCAGGAGCTTTACCGGACGCTGCGCTATCTCAACCGCGAGGAGGGCATGGCTGTCGTCATGGTCACGCACGATATGGAAAACGCCCTGCGCGAGGCGGGAACGATCCTGCACATCGGCCGGGAGCGCTGGTTCTTCGGCACGGTGGGGGACTACCTCGCCTCTCCCGAGGGGAAGCGGTTTGGAGGTCTGCAATGAGTCTTTTGTCGGAAATGCTTTCCTATCCCTTTATTCTGCGCGCCTTCGCCGTCGGCACGCTGGTGTCCCTGTGCGCGGCGCTGCTGGGCGTGCCGCTGGTGCTCAAGCGCTATTCGATGATCGGCGACGGGCTGTCCCATGTCAGCTTCGGCGCGCTCGCGGTGGCGGTCGCGTGCGGCTTCGCGCCGCTGGCCTTCTCCGTTCCCGTGGTGGTCGTTTCGGCCTTCGCGCTGCTGCGCATCGCCGAAAAAAGCCGCATCGGCGCGGACGCCGCCATTGCGGTGCTCTCCGCCTCGGCGCTCGCCGTCGGCATTCTGGTCACCTCCCTCACCACCGGCATGACCACGGACGTGGACAGCTACATGTTCGGCAGCATCCTTGCCATGAGCCGGGGCGACGTGGTCCTGTCCGTGACGCTGGCGGTCTCGGTGCTCGTTCTGTTTCTTCTTTTTTACCACCGCCTTTTCGCCGTCACCTTTGACGAGGCCTTCTCCCGTGCGACCGGCGTGCGGGCGGACGCCTACAACGCGCTTCTCGCCCTGCTCACCGCGCTGACGGTCGTGCTCGGCATGCGCATGATGGGCGCGATGCTCATCTCAAGCCTCATCATCTTCCCCGCGCTCTCCGCCATGCGGGTCTTCAAAAGCTTCCGCTCGGTCGTGATCTTCGCCGGCGCGCTGAGCGTCGTATGCTTCTGCGCGGGTCTGTTCGCGTCCTACCTGCTCTCCACGCCGGTGGGCGCGAGCGTGGTGATCTGCAATCTCGCGGCGTTCTCCCTGTGCTGCACCCTGCGCCGGTCTTGAAGCGGCGCGGCGGGATATTTGGTGATATCCTCCATCTTTTTGGCAAATATGGCTTGCTCTTTTTGGAAAAGCTTGCTATAATATGCGCGGAGCTGCCCAAACGGTGCAGTTCAAGAAATTTTTAAGGAAGGTTTTTTGCAATGAAGAAGATTTTTGCTCTGCTTCTCGCCCTCTCCATGATCCTTGCTCTTGCAGCCTGCGGTCAGAAAGAGGTCACCCCCGATCCCAGCGACTCTCAGACTCCCGGCGGGGAGGAGGAGCCCACTCCCGTCGAATACAAGGTCGCCATGATCACCGACTACGGCGACATCACCGACCAGTCGTTCAACCAGACCACATACGAGGCCTGCAAGGCCTTCTGCGAAAGCAACAGCGTTCCCTTCAACTACTTCAAGCCCTCCGGCGACAACACCGCCGAGCGTGTGGCCATGATCGAGAAGGCTGTTGACGAGGGGTACAACGTCATCGTTATGCCCGGCTACGCCTTCGGCGGCGCCATCGTTGAGGCCGCTTCCGAGTTCCCCGAGGTGAAGTTCATCGCGCTCGACGTCGCCAAGGGCGACCTGCTCGAGGCCGGCGTTGCCGCCGCTGGCGAGGAATACGACTTCGAGCCCGACAACTGGGACCTTGCCAAGTATGTCGATATGAGCAACGTCTACTGCGCCGTTTATCAGGAAGAGCTGTGCGGCTACATGGCCGGCTACGCGGCTGTGAAGCTCGGCTATAAGAACCTCGGCTTCCTGGGCGGCATGGCCGTTCCCGCCGTTATCCGCTATGGCTATGGCTTCGTGCAGGGCGTTGACGCCGCTGCCGCCGAGCTGGGTCTGACGGACGTTAAGCTTAACTACATCTACGGCGGTCAGTTCTTCGGCGACGCCGACATCACCGCCAGAATGGATACCTGGTACGCCGGCGGCACCGAGGTCGTCTTCGCCTGCGGCGGCGGCATCTACACCTCCGCTGTTGACGCCGCCAAGAAGGCCGGCGGCAAGGTCATCGGCGTCGATACCGATCAGGCCGGCGTCATCGCGCAGTACGCCGCCGGCGACAACGCCGACGAGGCCGCGCTTGCCGAGGCCCGCACCCTGACCGTCACCTCCGCCATGAAGGGTCTCTATCCCACCACCTACGACACGCTTGACGACGTGATCCTTGGCGGCAACTGGTCGAAGTACGTCGGCAAGATCGCGACGCTCGGCCTCGTTTCCAGCTCCAATCCCGAGCTGAACTACGTTCAGATCCCCATGGGCGACGGCACCCAGTGGTCCGACAGCTTCACGCAGGAAGACTACATCGCTCTGGTGAACGACATGTTCAACGGTAAGGTCACCGTCAGCAATGACGTCAAAAAGGCCCCCGCCGATCTCGTCACCGTCGTCACGCTGGACGATCAGGGCAAGATCAAGTAATTTCCGCGCGATATAAACGCCTGAAAAATACCGTCTCCTTTCCGGAGGCGGTATTTTTTCGCGTCGAAGGGACTTTCCCGCCAAAGTTCCGCGCGCCGCTTTTTTTCTAAAAAATCGCGCGGTTTCCCTAAAATAACTTTGCTTTATCCCGCACGATATAGTATACTGTGAAACAGGAATGGTTTCCGTCCTCGCAGGCATTTTGCGCGCGGGCCATGAAAACGGAAGGAGGGCGAAAAGCTTGGAATCTCAATACGCAATCGAAATGCTCAACATCACCAAACGATTCCCCGGTATTATCGCCAACGACAACATTACGCTACAGCTGAAAAAGGGCGAGATCCATGCCCTGCTGGGCGAAAACGGCGCGGGAAAATCTACGCTGATGTCCGTCCTCTTCGGCCTTTACCAGCCGGAGGAGGGCGTCATCAAAAAGGACGGGGAGGTCGTTTCCATCAGGAACCCGAACGACGCGAACGACCTCGGCATCGGCATGGTGCACCAGCACTTCAAGCTGGTCGAATGCTTCTCCGTGCTTGACAACATCATCATGGGCGTCGAGCCGACGAAGCACGGCTTTCTTCAAAAAAGCGAGGCGCGGGAAAAGGTCCTCGCGCTGAGCGAGCGGTACGGCCTGCACGTCGATCCGGACGCGCTGATCGAGGATATCACCGTCGGCATGCAGCAGCGCACCGAGATCCTCAAAATGCTCTACCGCGATAATGAGATCCTCATTTTCGACGAGCCGACCGCCGTGCTCACCCCGCAGGAGATCGACGAGCTGATCCAGATCATGAAGAACCTTGCCGCAGAGGGGAAGAGCATTCTCTTCATCTCTCACAAGCTTTCCGAGATCATGGCGGTCGCCGACCGCTGCTCGGTGCTGCGCAAGGGCAAATACATCGGCACGGTCGAGACCGCCGGCACCACGGCGGAGGAGCTTTCGGCCATGATGGTCGGACGCAGCGTCAGCTTCCATGTGGAGAAAAAGCCCTGCGAACCGGGCGAGGTCGTGCTCGAGGTGGAGGGCATGACCATGGCCTCCAAGCTGCACAAGAACAACGCCGTGAAAAACGTCTCGCTCAAGGTGCGGCGCGGCGAGATTGTCTGTCTTGCCGGCATCGACGGCAACGGCCAGACGGAGTTCGTCTACGGCCTGACCGGGCTTGAGCCGCTTTCCGCCGGCACGGTGAAGCTGTGCGGGCAGGACATCACGCACGCGCCCATCCGTCGGCGCAGCACGATGGGAATGAGCCACATTCCGGAGGACCGGCATAAGCACGGCCTCGTGCTCGACTACTCGCTTGAGGACAACATGGTCCTTCAGCGCTACTTTGAACCGGAATTTACCGACAAGGCCGGCTTCCTTCGGCGCAAAAACATCCGCGCCTATGCCGAGCGGCTGATCGCACAGTACGACGTGCGCTCCGGTCAGGGGCCGGTCACCATCGCGCGCAGCATGTCCGGCGGAAACCAGCAGAAGGCCATCGTCGCCCGCGAGATCGACAAAGCGCCCGAGCTGCTCGTCGCCGTGCAGCCGACCCGCGGTCTGGACGTGGGCGCAATCGAGTATATCCACCGTCAGCTCGTCGCCCAGCGCGACGAAGGGAAGGCCGTCCTGCTCGTCAGTCTGGAGCTTGACGAGGTCATGGACGTGCCCGACCGTATCCTTGTCATGTACGAGGGCGAGATCGTCGGCGAGCTTGATCCGAAAACCACCACGCAGGAGGAGCTTGGCCTTTACATGGCGGGCGCGAAGAGAGATGAGGTGAAGGCATGAAAAGAAGCATTCTCAAAAGCGACGGCTTCCAGTCGCTGCTGGCGTCTCTCATGTGCATCGTGCTCGGGCTGTTCCTCGGCTATCTTGTTCTGCTGCTGATCAACCCCGCCGGCGCGGGGGAGGCGATCATGACGGTCGTGAAAAACTTCATGACCTATAACCGTCCCGCCTCGCAGCTTAAATATCTCGGCAATACGCTCGTTAAGACCGCGCCTTTGCTGATGTGCTCTCTGGCGATCCTTTTCGCCTACAAGGTCGGTCTGTTCAACATCGGCGCGGCCGGACAGTACTGCGCCGGCGCGGCGCTGAGCCTGTACGCGGCGCTCGGCCTCGGGTGGGGCTGGCTCCCGTGCATGCTGCTCGCCATACTCGGCGGCGCGGTCCTCGGCGCGGTCTCCGGCCTTCTCAAGTCCTACTGCAACGTCAACGAGGTCATCTCCGGCATCATGCTCAACTGGATCGTGCTGTATCTGACGAACATGCTTCTGACCTCGGTGAAGGAGGAGACCAGCCCCTATACCATCGTGCTGAACCACAAGAACCCCTCCGCCGTGCTGCCCTCGCTTGGGCTGGGCGCTCTGTTCAACGGCAATCAGTACGTCGGTCTGGCGATCCCGCTGTCCGTTGTGATGGCGGTCCTCGTCTGGGTCGTTCTTGGCAAGACGCGCTTCGGCTATGAGCTTAAAGCGACCGGCTACAACCGTCACGCCGCAAAATACTGCGGCATGGCGGAAAAGCGCAACGTGATCCTGAGCCTTATGATCTCCGGCGCGCTGGCGGGCATGGGCGCGGCCATGCTCTACCTCACCGGCTATGAGCAGTGGCAGTGCTCCACCTCGTCCGTGCCGGCGATGGGCTTCAACGGCATTGCCGCGGCGTTCCTCGGCGGGCTCAACCCCCTCGGAACGGTGCTCGCCTCCTTCTTCATCCAGCACATCACGGCCGGCGGCGCTTACGTCGATAAGACCATGTACTGCGCGCAGATCTCCGACCTGATCTCGGCTCTTATTATTTATCTGTGCGGCTTCGTCCTGTTCATGAAACACGTGATGAACACCGCCGCCGCAAGGCGCGAGGAAAAGGCGCTGCTCCGGGCCGAGGCGGAGGAGAAGTCGTGGGCCAATGCTGAGAAAGGGGGCGGTCAGGAATGACGCTGCTGCTTCAATATACGCTGATCTTCGCCTCCGTGCTGATCCTTGTGGCGCTGGGCGGCTGCTTCTCCGAGCATTCCGGCGTCATCAACCTCGGTCTTGAGGGCATCATGATCATGGGCGCGCTCGGCGGCGCGCTGATGATGCGCTACGCTTCGGGCAATCTTTCCGCCGCCGCAACGATTCTCGCGGTGCTTGCGGTCTCCGCAGCGGTCGGCATGCTCTATTCCTGTCTGCTCGCCGTGGCCTGCATCAACTTTAAGGCGGACCAGACGCTGGTCGGCACCGCGCTGAACCTGCTCGGCACCGCCGGGGCGACCGTTATCGTCAAGGCCATCAACACCGCGTCCAACCCCGACGACGTGTCCTCCATCGTTCAGTACGCCGGCGCGAAAAAGGCGTTCACGATCAGCATCGGCTCGTTTGAGTTCAGCTGGTTCATGCTGGTGACGCTGCTTTTCCTTGCCGCAGCCTATATTACGCTTTACAAAACGCGCTTCGGCCTTCGCCTGATGGCCTGCGGAGAGCATCCGCAGGCGGCGGACAGCGTGGGCATCAACGTTTACAAAATGCGCTGGGCCGGCGTTCTGATCTCCGGCTTTCTCGGCGGCATCGGCGGCATCGTGTTCATCACCGCCGGCGTCTCCGAATGGCGGTTTGAGTACGGCGTGGCCGGCTTCGGCTTCCTGTCCCTCGCCGTCATGATCTTCGGTCAGTGGAAGCCCCTGCGCATCGCGGGCGCCGCCCTGCTGTTCGGTCTGTTCCGCGCGCTGTCCAACGTGTATATGGGCTTCGACTTCCTTGCGCAGATGAATATCCCCAGCCCTGTGTACAACATGATGCCGTACATCATCTCGCTCATCGTTCTGGCCTTTACCTCTGGGCGTTCCCGCGCTCCCAAGGCGGAGGGCATCCCCTACGACAAGGGCCAGCGCTGAACCTGGAGCCGCCATGCACACGGCGCTCCGCCGCACTTGCAGCAAAAAACGAGGACCGTCCGGAAGCCTCCGGACGGTCCTCAGCGTGTCGAAAAAGTTTTTTCTCCCCGCTGAGCAGGTTTTCAGGCCCTTTTCAACGCCCTGAAAACCGTTGATTTCAAAAGGCGCGGGACACCCTTCATGGGTTTCCCGCACACACCCTTCCTTTCCGCTGCGGGAAGCCTGTTCTTCTTATATAATCGCCAAGGACCGTCCGGAAGCCTCCGGACGGTCCTCGTTTTCGCACATTCCTGCAAAGACGGCGCTCACCACGCGTGCTTCTCGCGCGACTGCTCCTCTGTCATGCCGAAAAACTCCAGCTCCGCGCGCGCACCCTGATCGCCCCACGTCACGTCGATATGACGGCTCACGCCGTCAAGCACGGCGACGGTCCAGATATGGTCCTCGTTGAACAGCGACGTACACTCGATCCCCTCCAGCCGAAGCAGAAGGTTGTACGCGCCCGTATAGCCGTCGCACACGGCGACGCCGTTCACCAGCGCGCCGTAGGCAAGGTGGCTGACGGAATCGTCCCCCACCGCCCCGCCGTCATAGACGCAGTTCTCGCACAGCCAGACAAAATAGGCGCGGGCCAGCTCATACTGGCTCATATCGTCGCGCAGATATCCGCTCTCCCACAGCGCGTCATGCACGGCGGCGGCGCGCTCCATCGTCTCAGCGCGATAGCGCACAAGCGTATCGTCGTCGCAGGCCGTGGAGGAAAAGGACAGCTGCACCTTACCGGAGGAATAGGCGCGGCAGGTCGCGGAGTTGTACATCTGCTCGCAGTAGCGCTTGACGCCGGCGGTAAAGGCCCGGGTAAGGCGGGAGGTCTCATCCGTTGTCAGTCCCCGGTCATATTGAAGCGCGATCGAATGGGAGCCGGCGCTCAGCATCTGCCGAACCAGCGCGTCGATCGCCGCCTCATCGTCGATCGACGGGCTCTGCGTCACCGCGTCCGGCGCGTCGATCAGCTGTTCATAGGTCGTCCCAACGGCGGAGCGATAGGGCAGGATCTGCCAGTCGAGCGTGAGCCGCGCGGCGGGGTCGATCATGCGCACGATCAGCGCGGCGGCCTCGCTGCGCTTCAACCCGTCGTCCGGGTGAAAGGAGCCGCTCGCGTCCGCCCCGCCCACAACGCCCCATCTGTACAGCCGAAGGATCTCCTGCTGAAAGGGCGTGTAGTCGTTCACGTCCGTAATAAAGCGGCGCAGCGCATAGCCCTCGTTCACCGCAGAGGCGTTGCGTTCGTCATACCACTCCTCCGGAAGCGCGGCGGCAAGAAAGCCCGCCATCTGCGCGCGCGTGGCCGGGGCGGTGAGCGCGCCGTCCAGACGGCTGTCGAACAGTCCCCTGGCTTTCAGATAGTCCACGCCGGGCTGGTACCACGCCTCGCCCTGCTGCGCGGCGGGGACGCTCTCACCGCTGTAGGCGGCGTGAATGCGCGCGGAGAGGACCGCCAGCTCGGCAAGCGTAACGTTCTCGTCGGGCGCGTATTTCCCCTCGCCCGCGCCCTCCGTCAGCCCGTACTCATACAGCGCGGCAACGCTGCCGTGATACCACGCCTGTGCGCCCACGTCGGAAAACTGTTCCTCATAGGCGCGTACGCGGACAAAGGGGGACGCGGCGGTCTCCTCCGCCCGCGCGGCGATCGACAGCGAAAACGCAAGCGCAAGCGCAAGCGAACAGGCAAAAAGAGCTGTTTTTTTCATCATGACACAGCCTCCTCAGGGAACAAGAATGTCCAGATCCTCGGCGGTCAGCGGCTCCTCATAGGGGTTGAGCGCCTCGTTGACCAGCGCGAGCGTGGCCTCCGGATCGAGCACATAAACAGACTGCTTGCGGTAATAGCCCGTGCCGTCTCCCGGCAGGGTGTGGAAGCTCAGGTTCTCCACGCCGATATTGAGCGCCTCGTTGCCCAGCCAGACGAGGTTCCCGGTCGTAAGGTCCGTTTTGACATAGGTGCAGAAAATATCGACCAGCGCCGGGATGTTTTTAAGATTGCCAAGCTGTAACAGCTGCTTTGCGACGGCCTTGAGAAAGGCCTGCTGGGTGTCGATGCGGCCGATGTCCGCCCGCCCGCCGTAGGCGATCTTGCCGTCGTCGTTGTTCTTACGGAAGCGGACGACCTCCATGGCCTCCTGACCGTTCAGGTGGCGCGGCCCCTTTTTAAAGTGAATGTGCAGGTCCTGAACCGGATCGTCGTAGTCCATATCCTCCGGAATGTCGAAGTCCACGCCGTCGATCTGATCGACGAGCGCGATGAAGCCCTTGAGATCGACCTTGACGTAAAAATCCACCGGGACGCCGAGAAGATTTTCTATCTCGCTTTGCAGCAGCTCGGTCCCTCCCTTGGCGTAGGCGAAGTTGAGCTTATTGTTCTTATACTCGTTGTGCAGCAGCGTGTCGCGCGGAAGGCTGACGACGTCGATCGTTTTGTTCGGCGCGTCGAAGCGGACGAGCATATTGGTGTCGCTTCCGCCGTTTCCGTCGTCAAGCCCGGAAACGAGGATCGTGTAACAGTACTGCTTACGCGCGCGGCCGGCGGGAAGCGGCTCCTGCGTGCCGCCGTCCTCCTCCGCGGGCGTGACCTCGCTCGGCGTAACGGGCTTGTCCTGTTCGATCTCCGGTGCGCGGAAGACATATTTGACCGTGGCGAAAACGGCGGTCGTCAAAAACAGCAGAGACAGCAGCGTGACCGCAAGGCGTTCCGTGTGCCTTACGGATTTCTTTTTCTGCATGGCGGTATACGTTCCTTTCCGTGTGTAGTGCGTCGAAATCTGTCGTACCCGTATTATACACATTATGTCAACAAACTACAAGAGGAAAAACGGGGCGCGCGGCCCGCCGGGAAAAATTCGCGGCCGACTGCGCACACCCCGGCGGCGCCGCCGTCGGCTGACGGAAACAGGCGCGCTTCATCAGCCGGCGGCGCCCTCGACAGACAAGGGCATTTATATTGGACGAAATTTGACGCAAAAGGTTTCAGATCCCCTTGTATTTTTTTCTTGTGGCGATCCCCCCGCGAATGTGGCGCTGCGCCTTGTTGATCTCAAGGATCTCTTTCACCTGAAGGTAGAGGCTGTGATTGATCTGCGGAAGCCGATCCTGAAGATCCTTATGTACGGTGCTCTTGCTGATGCCGAATTTTTTTGCCGCGGCGCGCACCGTCGTGCGGTTTTCTATGATGTAGACTGCCAGATCGCAGGCCCGCTCTTCGATATTTCCCTTCATGAACGAAACACTCCCTATTCGAGTTGCTTCACTATATGCGTGCGCGGTCGGAAACATGCACAAAGGCGCTCTCTTGAAATGCACGGCGCCTTGTGATAAAATTTATTGTAATGCCTCCCGCGTCCCCCTTTCCCGGGGCGCGCGGAGCGACCCTGTTGGAAGGAGCTGCCTTCATGTCTGATACCATTGCCGCCATCGCGACGGCCCGGGGCCTGTCCGCCGTCGGCGTCGTGCGCATCAGCGGCGAACGCACTGCGCAGGTGCTCGACGCGCTGTTCTCCCCGGCGGACGGCTCGCGCGCATCGGCGCTGCCGCCGCGCCGCATGACCCTCGGAACGGTACGGGATGCGGACGGGCGCGCCGTCGATCATGCGCTTGCCGTCCGCTTTGCCGCCGCGCACAGCTACACCGGAGAGGAATGCGCGGAGCTGCACTGCCACGGCTCCCCCGTCGTCCTCAGCGAGGTTGTGCGCGCCGCCTTTGCCGCAGGCGCGAGGCAGGCGGAGGCCGGTGAATTCACCCGGCGCGCCTTTCTGAACGGAAAGCTGGACCTTACCGAGGCGGAGGCCGTCATTGATCTTATCGAGGCGGAGACCGCCGAGGCCGCGCGTCTCGCCGCCGCGCAGGTGGACGGCGCGCTGCGCCGCCCGGTCGAGCAGGTCTACGACGCGCTGCTGGAGCTTTCCGGGCGCTTCTACGCCGTGGTGGATTACCCTGACGAGGACCTTGAGGACCTTACGCGGGAGGAGACGGAGCGCACGCTTACGGCGGGCATGCAGACGCTTACCGCCCTGCTCGGCACATTCGCGCGCGGCAGAGTCCTGAAGTCCGGCGCAGAGACCGTCATCGTCGGCGCGCCGAACGCCGGGAAAAGCTCGCTCTTCAACGCCCTCGCCGGCTATGAGCGCGCCATCGTCACCGAGCTTCCCGGAACGACGCGGGACACGGTGGAGGAGCGCGTCATTGTCGGCGGCGTTCCGCTGCGCCTGATCGACACCGCCGGTATCCGCGACACGGACGACGCGGTGGAGCGGCTGGGCGTGGAGCGCTCACGCCATGCGCTTGAGCAGGCCGACCTTATTCTCGCCCTGCTCGACGCAAGCGGCACGGCGTACACGCACGAACAGCTTGCCCCCATCGCGCTTGCGGCGAAAAGCGGTAGGCCGTGGCTCCTTCTGCTGACCAAAAGCGACCTTGGCGGCGGGACCTGCGGCGCGGCGGACGTGACCGGTCGCGACCCGGAGGCGGTGATCTCCGTTTCCTCCGTCACGCGTCAGGGCTTTGACGCGCTGGAGCGCGCGGTCGCCGCGCTGTATCCCGAGCCGAACGCCGGTGCGGCGCTTTTGACCAACACCCGTCAGGCGGAAGCGGTCGGCCGCGCGCTTGACCACCTCCGCGCCGCGAAAGACGCTCTGCTCTCCGGTATAACGCCCGACGTGGTGCTCACCGAGATCGAAGGCGCGCAGACGGCGCTGGGCGAGCTGACGGGTCGAACGGCGCGGGACGATATGGTCGCGCGCATCTTCGAGCGCTTCTGCGTCGGGAAATAAATCGTTATCCAAAAACCTTTAAAAATACACACCGAATCAATTTAACCAAAGGAGATGCTGCCCCATGGCAAAAAAACAGTTTAAGGCGGAATCCAAGCGTCTGCTCGACCTGATGGTCAACTCGATTTACACGCACAAGGAAATCTTCCTGCGCGAGATCATCTCGAACGCGAGCGACGCCATTGACAAGCTCTGCTACCTCTCGCTGACGGACGACGGAGTCGGTCTCAGCCGCAGCGACTTCCGCATCGTCATTTCTGCGGACCCCGAGGCGCGCACGCTGACCGTGAGCGACAACGGCATCGGCATGGACCGGGAGGAGCTTGAGAACAACCTCGGCGTTATCGCGTCCTCCGGTTCGTACCGCTTCCGTCAGGAGGCGGAGCAGAGCGAGGGGATCGACGTTATCGGTCAGTTCGGCGTGGGCTTCTACTCCGCGTTCATGGTGGCCGACGAGATCACCGTCATTACCAGAAAATACGGCGAGGAGACCGCGTGGCGCTGGCAGAGCGCCGGGGCGGACGGCTATACCGTTTCCGAGTGCGAAAAGGACAGCGTCGGCACCGACGTCATTATGCACATCAAGCCCGACGCCGACGAGGAAAGCTTCAGCGAATATCTTGACGGGCGGCGGATCTACGAGCTGGTGAAGAAATACTCGGATTATATCCGCTACCCCATCCGCATGCTGCGCCCCGTGCGCCGGCAGAAGGAGGGCGGCGACGCCGAAAAGCCGGAATACGAATACGTTGACGAAATGACGACCGTCAACTCCATGGTCCCCCTCTGGCAGCGCAAGCGCACGGAGGTCTCCGACGAGGAGTACGAAAAGTTTTATCAGGGGCTTACGCACGAGTTCGACAAGCCCCGGCGCATCATCACCGCCAGCGTCGAGGGCGCGGTGACCTATCGCGCGCTGCTGTTTCTCCCCTCCCGCCGCCCGATGGACTTCTACAGCGAGAGCTACCGCAAGGGATTGCAGCTCTACAGCGCGGGCGTGATGATCATGGACGCGTGCGACGCGCTGCTGCCCGAATACCTGCGCTTCGTGCGCGGCGTGGTGGAGTCGCCCGACCTGAGCCTGAACATCTCGCGCGAGCTGCTTCAGCACGATCGTCAGCTCAAGGTCATCGCGGCAAGCCTTGAAAAGAAGATCCGCGCCGACCTTGAGAAATTCATGCGCGACGACCGCGCGGGCTATGAGGAGTTTTACGAAAGCTTCGGGCGGGCCATCTGCTACGGCGTGGCCGGCGAGGGCGGAGAGAGCCGCAGGGACGCGCTGCGCGAGCTGCTGCTGTTCCACTCCTCGACGGAGAAAAAGCTCACGTCGCTGCGCGAGTATGTAGACCGCATGCCGGCGGAGCAGAAGTATATCTACTACGCTGCGGGCGAAAGCGTCGCCGCAATCGACCGGCTGCCGCAGACGGAGCTTCCGAAGGAGAAAAATTACGAGATCCTCTATCTCACCGGCGAGGCGGACGAGTTCGTTTTGCAGGCGCTCGGGCGCTATGCGGACAAGGAGTTCCGTTCGATCCTGGACGGCGAGACGGAGCTTGACGGCGGGGACAAGCCGGAGATCGACGAAAAGCCGGCGCTGATGAGCTTCGTCAAGGAGGTGCTCGGCGACCGGATCAAGGAGGCAAAGGCCTCGCGCCGCCTGAAAACGCACCCTGTCTGCATGACGGCCGGGGAGGGACTGAGCTTCGAAATGGAGAAGTATTTCAAGAGCCTCCAAATGCCCGCGCCCATCCACGCCGACCGCATCCTTGAGCTGAACACCGCCCATCCCGCCGTCAAGGCCATGGAGGCGGCCATGGAGACCGACCGCGCCAAGGCAGAGCTGTATGCGAAGATCCTCTGCGATCAGGCGCTCCTCATCGCCGGGCTTCCCCTCGACGATCCCAGCGGCTACACCGATCTGGTCGCGCAGCTGATGAAATAAGCTCCGAGCTTGCAAAAAACAGCGCCGCCCCGCAAAAGGGCGGCACTGTTTTTTTGCGCTTTTTGATTCCGAACAGTATTTTATCCAACCTATATTCCTATTTGTATCCGTCAGGTGAGGCCGAACGCCGCCGAGACCGTGTGAACGATGAAGCAGACGCAGACCCCCGCCGCCGTCGGCAGCAGGATCCCCGCAAGCGTCCACCTGACGCTTTTTGTCTCGCGCAGCAACGTGAGCGTGGTCGTGCCGCAGGGGAAATGCATCAGCGAGAAGAGCATGACGCACAGCGCCGTCGTTCCGGTCCAGCCGTTTGCAAGCAGCAGCGCCCCCAGCTCGCCGAACGAGGCGCATTCGATCAGCACCCCCTCCGCGCAGTAGCCCATGAGAAGTATGGGCAGGACGATCTCGTTGGCGGGAAAGCCCAGCACAAACGCAAGCAGGATCATGCCGTCCAGCCCGATCGCGCGGGCAAACGGGTCCAAAAGCTCCGCTCCCCGGGCAAGCAGGCTCACCCCTTCGACGGAGAGGTTTCCAAGCAGATAGATCACAAGCCCCGCCGGGGCTGCGACCGTCACCGCGCGGCCAAGAACAAAAAGCGTCCGGTCCAGAAGCGAACGCACAAGCACCTGCCCGATCTGCGGACGGCGGTAGGGCGGCAGCTCAAGCGAGAACGCCGAGCTTTCGCCGCGCAGCAGCGTGCGCGTGAGCAGACGGGAGGCAAGAAGCGTCATCCCCACCGCAAAAACCAGCAGCGCAAGCAGTCCGAACGCCGCCCCCAGCGCCGCGCCGGGTCCCGCGCCGCCGACGAAGAAAACGCTCAGCAGGGCGATCAACATCGGGAAGCGTCCGTTGCACGGCATAAAGTTGTTGGTCAGCATGGCGACCATCCGCTCGCGCGGCGAGTCGATGATGCGGCAGCCGGTCACGCCGCAGGCGTTGCAGCCCAGTCCCATGCACATGGTCAGGCTCTGCCGTCCGTGCGCGCCCGCCCATGCGAAGCAGCGGTCCAGATTGAACGCCACGCGCGGCAGGTAGCCCGCGTCCTCAAGCAGCGTGAAAAGCGGGAAAAAAATCGCCATCGGCGGCAGCATGACCGACACGACCCATGCAAGCGTGCGGTACATGCCGTCCACCAGCGCGCCGCAGAGAAACGGCGGCAGAAAGGAAAGCGCGCGGCGCAGCGGCTCCTGCGCGGAAAACAGCAGCGAAGAGAGCAGCCGCGACGGCACATTCGCCCCCGCGATCGTCAGCCACAAAATCACCCCAAGAAGAGCGAGCATCGCGGGGATCCCCGTCCGGCGCGAGGTGAGCAGACGGTCAAGCCGCCGGTCGCGCCGCTGGGCGGCGGTCTCATCCTGCATCTCGCAGCGCGAGACGATCTCCGCCGCACGCTGCGAGAGCGCGCCTACCATCGCGTCCCGCAGGCGGTCGCCCTCCAGCCCCTCCAGCTCGAGCCGGGCGCGGCGAAGCCCCTCCGCAAGCCGCTCCTCCGCAAGCCCGGTCAGCTCGCCCCCGAAGCGGTCGGCGAACAGGCCGTCTCCCTCCAAAAGGCGCAGCGCGTAAAAGCGGCTCTGCCCCGCGGCAAACGGCGCGATCGACGGCTCGAGGCAGCGGAGCGCCCATTCGATCGCGGCGGGATAGCCGACGACCGGGCGGGCGGAGCGGCGCGCTCTCCGGTCGGACACGGCGGCGCTCAACTCGGCGCAAAGCTCCCCCAGCCCCTCCCCGCTGCGGGCGGCGGCGCCCACCACGCGCACGCCCAGCTCCGCGCCAAGCGCCTCAAGGTCCACGCGGATCCCCTTTTTCTTCGCCTCGTCAAGCAGATTGACACATACGACCACGGGAACGTCCGCCGCCTCAATGGTCTGCAAGACAAGGTTCATGCTCCGCTCAAGACAGGTCGCGTCCGCCACGATCAGCACGGCCTCCGCCTGACCGGAGCACAGGTAATCGCGGGCAATCTCCTCCTCGGCGGAATTCGGGAAAAGCGAATAGGTCCCCGGTAGGTCGACAAGCGTAAAGCGCCTGCCGTCGTATGTAAAATCACCCTGCGCCGCAGCAACCGTTTTTCCCGGCCAGTTGCCCGTATGCTGACGCAGTCCGGTGAGTGCGTTGAACACGGTGGATTTCCCCACATTCGGATTTCCTGCAAGTGCGATGGTATGCGCGGCAGTCTGCGGCATAGGGTGATCCCTCCCCGGATCTCAGATAATTTCGATTTGCACGCTCCGTGCGTCCTCGCGGCGAAGCGCGATGACTGCACCGTGAACGCCGTAGGCCACGGGATCGTTCCACGGAGAAGCGTGCAGCGCGCGAACGCGCGCGCCCGGCACAAAGCCGAGATCGAGCATTCGTCTGCGCTGTGCGCCGGTGGAGCTGAGCGACGCAACGGCAGCGCTTTCGCCGATGCGAAGCGTCTCAAGCGTTGTCTGCATGGGGTCACTTCCTCCCTTTGTCAGGGTATGCGCCGCACCGCGCGGCGGTGAAAGGCTTTTGTTTCCCCGGACCACGCGAAAAAGCCCCCCACATGGACAATCCGTGCGGGGGGCCTCAGCTTGTCGAAAAGGTGTTTTCGCCAAGCTGCCGCAAATTTTTTGAACCCGCAGAAGTTCAAAAAATTTGATGATTGAAAGTGAAAGACACCCTTCCTGGGTTTCTTTCGCAGCTATCTTCCTTCCCGTCCAATCGGTCTGACCGGTTTTGGGGGCAGCTTCAAGGCCCCCGCACGGAGCATCCGTGCGGGGGCCTCTCATTGTACGCTGCCGCTGCGGATCGCTCCGCCGGCGCAGCGCCGTTATTTCCTCCAGTGGTCCAGCTGCGAAAGGTATGCGTCGAATTGAGCGCGGCGCTCGCCCTCCCCCAGTCCTTCCGGGTTGGGCATATGTCCGACCAGATAGTCAAGCAGGGCCTCCTTCGAGCCGTACGCAAACCTTCCGTCCGCGTAGCACCATTTGCAGTACTCCTCGTTAAAGCCGCCGTCCGGCTCTCTGCTGAGCGTGGAGTCCTCCAGCGGCATCCCGCAGCACTGGCAGATCAGCTTTCGCGGCGCGCCCAGCAGCGTGTTGATCGACACGTCGAACAGCCGGGACAGCCGCTTGAGCGTATCCGTGTTCGGCACGGTCTCCCCATTCTCCCAGCGGGACACCGCCTGACGGGTGACGTACAGCCTTTCGGCAAGCTCGTCCTGCGACAGACCCTTCTCCGTCCGCAGCTTCAAGATCACGCTTCCTGTTTCCATAAAAACACCTCCATGAGGCCATCATACCACAGTGCGGCGCTCTCTTGCAAGCAACCCGCCGTTGCCCCCGCCGGTTCAGGTCCGCACGGCGGCGCGCTGCGCGCGCTTGAGCCGGTACAGCTCCTCGGCGGCAAGGCGCGTTTTGGCGACCACATCCCCCTCGCAGAGCGGAAAGCAGTAGTAAAGCGCGCGGCTGTCGCCGATGCAGAGCATGTCGCCCAACTCGTACCAGAAATAGTCCGCATAGAGGCTGTAGGACGCCTCGGCCCGCTGCACGCAGTCGAGCCTTCCGCCGCAGCCGGTGAGGTGAAAGCCGTTTTCGTCGTGTTGAAGCCGCCCTTCCCCCACCCGGCAGATCTGCTTCATATTGACCATCATGCAGATGCGCACCGGAATGTCGAGCGCATAGGTCCCCCGCTCCAGCTCGGCGCGCACGCACTCGCGCTCCCACGCGTACCAGTCGGGCACATGCGTGAATTTTGCCGCGCCGCCGTCCGTGCGCTCCAGCGCGCCAAGCTCCGTCAGCCGATAGACCGCGCCGCAGCGGCGGCAGGTGAGCGTCGTTCCCCGGCCCTCCGTCTCGCCCTCCGTCAGGCAGTGCGGGCACTTGTAGAGCACGCGGTTGAGCCCCTCGGCGCGAAACGGCTCGCACACGGCGACGCCGTTTGCCTGCTGCCAGCGAAAGCTGTCGAAGCGGAACTGTTCGTCGATGCGCGATTGAAGCTCCTCCGCGCTCATCGCCGAAAGCTCCTCCGATGAGAGCAGACAGCGCAGCTCGGCCGAGACGTTCACCCTCCGCTTCCGCAGCCCGTTATAAAGCGGGTCGCGCGCAAACGCGCCGAAGGTGCGGAGCATCACGACCGGCACGCCCAGCGCCTTGACGCACTTTCCGATGCTCTCGGGCAGCGCCGTCGCCGTGCCGTCGAAGCTGTAGCTCGCCTCCGGATAGAGCAGCACCGACGAGCGGAGCCGCTTCACCGCATAGAGCATGTCGCGCACGAGCGAAGCGTCGGACTGAAACTTGCGTGTCGGAATGCAGCCGAGGCGGCGCATCAGCCCCGCCTTGCCGACAAAGCCGTCCGACGTGCAGACGATATTGAACGGGCGCGGATAAAGGACCGCTGCCGCGATCTTCAGGTCGAGAAAGCAGGAGTGGTTCATCAAAATCAGGCACGGCTCGTCCCGCCCCAGCCGCTCCATGCCGACGCGCTCACAGTGAAAGCGGACGGCGTGAAGCTCCGGCAGGGAGGCGGCGCGGAGCAGCGCGCGGACCGGAAGCGAGGGGCGCACCGGCGGCTCATGCTTCTGCCGCGGCTGTGCGGCGGCCTCCTCATACGGCATATCCACGACCCGAATCTTCATCGGACGGCTCCCCCGCGCTCAGACCCGCTCAAGCGCGTGGCTGCGCCCCAGCAGCGTGTACACCGCGCAGGCAAGCGCAAGCCCGATCGCGCCCTGCACCAGATTGCCGGGAATGGACGCGGCGGCCGCAAGCCCTCTGCCAAGCCACAGGCAGGCATAGCCGAAATAGCCCGCGACCATAATAAGCTCGGCGGCAAGGCCGCTGACCAGCTGCGCCGCCGCACAGCCGCCCTGTCTGCCGCGCAGCACGCGGAAGAGCAGCCCCGCCGCGACGCCCATCGCGAACTTGATCACCAGCGTCCCGGGGGCGTAGTGCGGCGCGCTGAGAAGGTCCGCGAGCATCGAGCCGACGCCCGCCGCCGCACCGCCGTACCACGGGCCGAGGACCCACGCGGCAAGCAGCACCGCGCAGTCGCCGAGATTCACGTAGCCCTGCATCGGGGAGGGAATCTGGATCACCATCGTCATCACGGTGCACAGCGCGGCGAACAGCGCGGCGAGCACCAGCGTATGAAACTTTTTATCGTTTGTCATAACCGTCATCTCCAAAAAATACTTGCATTTCTGCATGCCTTGTATTTTAATCTAATCTGGACCGAATAAAAGACCCAAATTGATATTTTATAATAAGACCAGATCGGAGACTGCTATGCTCACCTATGATTTGGAGCAGCGCGGCGGACTGTCGCGCTACGATTACCTCTACCGGTGCATCCGGGAGGATATTTTCTCCGGGCGGCTGCGTCCGGGGGAGAAGCTGCCGTCCAGACGGGCGCTGGCAAACCATCTGCAAACCGCCGTCGTCACCGTTGAAAGCGCGTACGCGCAGCTTGCGGCGGAGGGCTATATCTACGCGAGGGAGCGAAGCGGCTACTTCGTCGGTACGGTGGAGTCCCGTCCCCCCGCGCCCGCGCCCTCCCTTCCGCCGGAGACGGAGACGGCGGCGCGGGAATGGCTGCTCGACATGCGCAGCAGCGGAAGCGGGACGGAGGGCTTTCCCTTTTCCGTCTGGGCGCGGCTGATGCGCCGCGTGCTCAGCGAGAAGGGAGAGACGCTGCTCCGCGCCACGCCGCCGAACGGCGCGCTCGAGCTACGTCAGGCCATTGCGCGGCAGCTGTACCGCTTTCGCGGCGTTTCCGTCAACGCCGAGCAGCTGATCGTCGGCGCGGGGACGGAATATTTGTACAACCTGATCGTGCAGCTGCTGGGGCGCGAGGCGGTCTACGGCGTGGAGGACCCCGGCTATGACAAGGCGGCGCGGGTCTATGCGCTGGGCGGCGCGGCGGTCGCCCCGCTGCGCGTGGACGGCGGGGGCGTTCTGACGGAGGAGCTTGAGAAAAGCGGCGCGCAGATCCTTCATATTTCGCCGAACCACCAGTTCCCCACCGGCGCGGTAACGCCCATCGGCCGCCGCCAGCAGATTTTGCAATGGGCCGCCGCGCGCGCCGGCCGCTACGTGATCGAGGACGATTACGACAGCGAGTTCCGCTTCACCGGCCTCCCGATCCCAACGCTCGGAAGCATCGACCGCGCGGGACGCGTTCTGTATGTGAACACCTTTTCCCGCACGCTCGCGCCCTCGCTGCGCATCAGCTATCTCGTGCTTCCGGAGGCGCTGTGCGGACGCTATCGCGAAACACTCGGCTTTTACTCCTGCACCGTCCCGTCCATGGAGCAGTACACGCTCTCCCGCTTTCTGGACGAGGGATACTTCGAATCGCACGTGAACAGAATGCGCAACTTCTACCGCGCGCGCCGCGACCGGGTCGTTTCCGCCATCGCGCAAAGCCCGCTTGCCGGACGCTGCCGCATCTCGGGCGAAAACGCCGGCCTGCACTTCCTGCTGACGCTTGAGACCGGGCGCGCGGACCATGAGCTGGCAGCGCGCGCGGAAGAGTCGGGCGTTCGTCTCTCGTTCCTCTCGGACTATCAGCTGCGCCCCGGCTCCGCCCCGGAGCATGTGCTCATCGTCAACTACCCGGGCGTGGAGCTTGCGCATCTGGACGAGGCGCTGCGGATCGTTCACTCCCTGCTTTAGCCCTCCGGTTGTGAACAACGTGTAAACATTTATATAACTCGCAAATAAATTTATATAAATATATTGACAAAAGTTTTTGCCGTGCTATGATATGCACAAAGAAAGCAGACCGCCCGTCCGCATGGACGAAACGGTCCTTCGCCAAGGGAGGCGCATGATGAAGAAAAATTTGTACAGCCTGACGCTTTCGGACGACGTGGTGCGCGAGGTGGACGCGCTGGCGCACCGGCTCGGCACCAACCGGTCCGCGCTTGTGAACCGAATCCTTGCCGAGTACGTTTCCGTCCCGACGCCGGAGCGGCGCATCAACGATATCTTTCAGGCCATCGAAGAGCTGGTCGCTCCCTCGCGGGAGCTGATCCCCTTTTTCGCGCCCAACTCGCCGACCATGTCCCTCAAGTCGAGCCTCGCCTACAAGTACCGGCCCACCGTGCGGTACGAGGTCGATCTCGGCGGCGGGGACGACGGGACCATGGGGGCGCTGAGCGTCATTTTCCGCACCCAGTCCGCAGAGCTGATCGCCTCCCTGTCGGACTTCTTCCGCCTGTGGGTCCGCATCGAGGACGCGTGCCTTGCGCCGCTGCTCGGCACGACGATCACCTGTTCGCTCTATGACGGGCGCTTTGTCCGCCCGCTGGCGACGCCCCGGGGCCGGGTCCGCTCGGCGGAGGACCTCGCACAGGCGATCAGCGCCTATGTGCAGCTGTTCGACCGGCTGCTCAAGGGGTATTTGAGCGGCGCGCTCTCCGCACACGACGTGGAACAGGCCTATCGCGGCGAAGCGCGGGGCCGTGAGCTTTTGATTTGATATGAAATTGAGGTGAACCTATATGAATGCTGAAAAGTATACAAAAAAGGCGCTTGACGCCGTAAGGTCCGCGCAGAGCATGGCGCAGGAAAACGGAAACCAGTACCTCATGCCCGAGCATCTGCTTTATGCGATGGTCGACCAGGACGGCGGTCTGATCCCGTCCCTGCTGGATCGAATGGGCGTGGACTGCGACGGGCTGCTCTCCGAGCTGGACGCCGCGATCCGCGCGCTGCCCAAGGTCTCCGGCGGCAGCGGCGAGGTCTACGCCTCGCCCGAGACCGGGAAGCTTTTGAATCTCGCCGAGAAGACCGCCGAAAAGCTGCACGACGAGTACGTTTCCGTTGAGCACCTGATGCTTGCCTCCTTTTCGGAGGGAACGCCGCAGCTGCGCCGCCTTCTTCAGGAGCACGGCGTCACCCGCAGCCGCTTTACGGAGGAGCTTTCCAAGGTCAAGACCTCGCCGGTCACCTCCGACAATCCGGAGGACAGCTATGACGCGCTGAAAAAGTACGGCGTCGATCTGGTCGAGCGCGCCCGCAGCAAGGAGCTTGACCCCGTGATCGGGCGCGACAGCGAGATCCGCAACGTCATCCGCATTCTCTCGCGCAAGACGAAGAACAACCCCGTCCTGATCGGCGAGCCGGGCGTCGGAAAAACCGCCATCGCCGAGGGGCTTGCCCAGCGCATTGTGCGCGGCGACGTGCCCGAGGGTCTGAAGGACCGCACGATCTTCTCCCTTGACATGGGCGCGCTGATCGCGGGCGCGAAATACCGCGGCGAATTTGAAGAGCGCCTGAAGGCCGTTTTGAATGAGGTGAAGAAGTCCGACGGACGCATCATCCTCTTCATCGACGAGCTGCACACCATCGTCGGCGCGGGCAAAACCGAGGGCAGCATGGACGCCGGCAACCTTCTCAAGCCCCTGCTCGCGCGCGGCGAGCTGCACTGCATCGGCGCGACCACGCTTGACGAGTACCGCCAGTACATCGAAAAGGACGCCGCACTCGAGCGCCGCTTCCAGCCTGTGCAGGTCAACGAGCCGACCGTCGAGGACACCATTTCCATCCTGCGCGGACTCAAGGAGCGCTATGAGATCTTCCACGGCGTGCGCATCCACGACAACGCGCTCGTCGCGGCGGCGACGCTCTCCGACCGCTATATCACCGACCGCTTCCTGCCGGACAAGGCCATCGACCTTGTTGACGAGGCCTGCGCGATGATCCGCACGGAGATCGACTCCATGCCCGCCGAGCTGGACGACCTGCGCCGCAGGATCATGCAGCAGGAGATCGAGGAGATGGCGCTGAAAAAGGAGGACGACCGTCTCTCGCGCGACCGGCTTGAGGAGCTCAAGCGCGAGCTTGCCGATGAAAAGGAGCAGTTCAACGCCATGCGGTCCCGCTGGGAGGCGGAGAAGAGCGGCGTGGAGAGCGTGAAAAAGCTCAAGGCCGAGATCGAGCAGATGCACGGCGAGATCGAACGCGCACAGGCGAACCTTGAATATGAGAAGGCAGCGAAGCTCAAATACTCCGACCTGCCGGCGCTGGAGCGTCAGCTTGCAGACGCGGAGGCCGAGGCGGAAAAGCACAACTCCGACAGCTCCATGGTCCATGACACCGTGACCGAAAACGAGATCGCCGACATTGTCGGCAAATGGACGGGCATTCCCGTCAGCCGCCTGATGGAGGGCGAACGCGAAAAGCTTCTGCGCCTTGACGAGATCATCCACAGGCGCGTCGTCGGGCAGGACGAGGCCGTGCGCCTTGTGACCGAGGCCATCCAGCGCTCGCGCGCGGGCGTCGCCGACCCCAACCGGCCCATCGGAAGCTTCCTCTTCCTCGGTCCCACGGGCGTGGGCAAAACGGAGCTTGCGAAGTCGCTTGCCGACTGTCTTTTCGACGACGAGCACAATCTGGTGCGCATCGACATGACGGAGTATATGGAGAAGTTCTCCGTCTCGCGTCTGATCGGCGCGCCTCCGGGCTACGTCGGCTACGACGAGGGCGGTCAGCTGACCGAGGCCGTGCGCCGCAAGCCGTACAGCGTGATCC